>JAKACL010000086.1 GCA_021821425.1 Pseudomonadota bacterium | reverse complement strand
GAGCCGCCCGCGCACGTGAAATTCATCCTCGCCACCACCGACCCGCAGAAGATCCCGGTGACGGTCCTCTCGCGCTGCCTGCAGTTCAACCTGAAGCCGATGTCGCCGACGCTGGTCGCGCAGCACCTGGGCGAGGTGCTGGCGCAGGAACACGTCGACGCCGAACCCGCTGCGCTGAATATTCTGGCGCGCGCCGCCGCCGGCAGCATGCGCGATGCGCTGTCGCTGACCGATCAGGCGATTGCCTACGGCGGCGGCAAGGTGGAGGCTGCTGCGGTCGAGGCCATGCTCGGCACGGTGCGGCGCGATTACCTGTTTGACCTCCTCGATGCGCTGGCGGCGCAGGACGGCGATGCGCTGCTGGCGCAGGCGCGCCAGCTGGCCGAGCGCGGTATCGCCTTCGATGCTGCGCTGCAGGACTTTGGAAATCTGCTGACCCAGCTGGCCTTGCTGCTGCACGCGCCCAATGCCATTGAAGCCGGCATGGACGCGGAGCGCATGCAGGTCGCGGCCGCGCAGCTGGACGCTGAAACAGTACAGCTGTATTACCAGATTGCACTGAACGGCCGCCGCGACCTGCCGTATGCGCCGGACGAGTTTTCCGGATTTTGCATGACGCTGCTGCGCATGCTGGCGTTTGCCGCAGGGTCCGGCGCGCCGCGTCCTGTGCCAGACGCCCGCCCGGCACCGGCGCGCGCGTCGGCGCCGCCGGCCGCGGCGCCCGCGACGACGCCCCGTTCGCCTGCGCCCGCCGCTGTGCCGCGTGCCGAAGCCAATGCCGAACCGTCCGCGATGGCAACGGCTGCCGCAGCCCCGCTGCAGGCGCGTGAGTCTGCGCCGAACGCAGCCTGGGACTGGCTCGCGGTGGTGGCCGCATTGCGCCTGGGCGGCATGGCCAAGATGCTCGCCGATCATTGCGAGCTGGTATCGCAGACGGCCGACGCGGTGGCATTGCGCGTCGGCGAAGCGGACAAACATTTACTTGACCGTGCCTATCAGGACAAGCTTGTGTCGGCGCTGCGCGACAAATACGGCGCAGCCCTGCAGGTGACGTTCGAGATCGGCGCCGCTGCCGAACAGACGCCGCAGCAGGTGCGCACGCGCATCAAGGAAGCGCGCCAGGCCGAAGCGGTGGCTGCGATCGAATCGGATCCGTTCGTGCGCGAGCTGGTCGAGCAGTTTGGCGGTCGGGTGGACGCCTCAACCATACAGCCATTAGGAGAATCGACATGATGAAGGGCGGCATCGGCAACATGATGAAGCAGGTCCAGCAGATGCAGGAAAACATGGCCAAGATGCAGGCCAAGCTGGCCGAAATCGAGGTCGAGGGCGCTAGCGGCGCCGGCATGGTCAAGGTGGTAATGACCTGCAAGCACGACGTGCGCCGCGTCGTCATCGACCCCAGCCTGATGACGGACGACCGTGAAATGCTGGAAGACCTGGTGGCGGCGGCGATGAATGACGCAGTGCGCAAGGTCGAAGCCACGGTGCAGGAAAAAATGGCGGGCGTGACCGCCGGCCTGCCGATTCCGCCCGGCATGAAAATGCCGTTCTGACCCCGTGCACCCTGCCGCGCTTGAAAACCTGATCGGCGCGCTGCGCGTGCTGCCCGGCGTCGGGCCCAAGTCGGCGGCACGCATGGCCTACCACCTGCTGCAGCGCGACCGCAACGGCGCCGAGCAGCTGGCCGGCGCGCTCAACCATGCGCTGATGCATCTGCACCACTGTCGCCTGTGCAACAATTTTTCCGAGGCGGAAGTGTGCGAGGTCTGCGCCAGTCCCAAGCGCGACAAGCACCAACTGGCGGTGGTCGAGATGCCGACCGATTTCAACATGATGGAAGCCACGCACAGCTATGCCGGCCTATATTTCGTGCTGATGGGGCGGCTTTCCCCGCTCGACGGCATCGGCCCGCGCGAGATTCACCTCGACCGGTTGATCAGTCGTGCGCTCGACGGCACGGTGGACGAAGTGATCCTGGCGACCAATTTCACCCCCGAGGGCGAAGCCACCGCACACACCATCGGCGAGCTGCTGAAGGCGCGCGGCCTCAAGGTGAGCCGGCTGGCGCGCGGCGTGCCGGTGGGCGGCGAACTGGAATATGTCGACAGCGGCACGCTGGCGCAGGCCGTGCGTGACCGGCGGGCCGTTTAAGGCGACGACATCGGCAGCCTGACAAAAAACTGAAACGAATTCGGACGAAACCATGGAACTGACCACGCTCACCGCCCTCTCCCCGCTCGATGGCCGCTACGGCAGCAAGACCGCGCCGTTGCGCGATTTCTTCAGCGAATACGCGTTGATCAAATACCGCGTCATCGTCGAGATCGAATGGCTGAAGGCGCTGGCGGCGGAACCCGCAATCGCCGAGGTGCCGGCGTTTTCCGCTGAGGCGCTTGCACTGCTCGACGGCATCGCCGACCATTTTTCGGTAGCGGACGCCGAGCGGGTCAAGGCGATCGAGGCGACCACCAACCACGACGTCAAGGCCGTGGAATATTTCCTCAAGGAAAAGACCCAGGGCAATACCGAAGTCGCGGCGGTGTCCGAGTTCATCCACTTCGCCTGCACCTCGGAAGACATCAACAACCTGTCGCACGCGTTGATGCTGAAGGGCGCGCGCGACGCCGTGCTGCTGCCTGCGCTGGAAAAAATCATCGCGCGCCTGACCGACCTGGGGCACGAGCTGGCCGACCTGCCGATGCTGTCGCGCACCCACGGTCAGCCGGCGTCGCCGACCACGGTCGGCAAGGAGCTCGCCAACGTGGTCTATCGTCTGCGCCGCGCCTGGGATGCGATCGGCACAGTCGAGCTGCTGGGCAAGATCAATGGCGCGGTCGGCAACTACAACGCGCACCTGTCGGCTTACCCTGAGCTCGACTGGGAAGCGTTCGCGCGCAGTTTCGTGACGGAGCTGGGGCTCGGCTTCAACCCCTACACCATCCAGATCGAGCCGCACGACGCCATGGCCGAACTGTACGACGCCATGGCGCGCACCAACACCATCCTGATCGACTTCAATCGCGACGTCTGGGGCTACATCTCGCTCGGCTACTTCAAGCAGAAGGTGAAGGCGGGCGAGGTGGGGTCCTCCACCATGCCGCACAAGGTCAATCCGATCGATTTCGAGAACAGCGAAGGCAACCTCGGGCTCGCCAATTCGCTGCTGCGCCACCTGGCCGAAAAGCTGCCGGTTTCGCGCTGGCAGCGCGACCTCACCGATTCCACCGTGCTGCGCAACATGGGTGTCGGCTTCGGCTACAGCCTCCTGGCCTACGAGTCCTGTTTGCGCGGGCTGTCCAAGCTCGAAGCCAACCCGGCCGCACTGGCTGCCGACCTCGACGCCAACTGGGAAGTGCTGGCCGAGCCGATCCAGACCGTGATGCGCCGCTACGGCGTCGCCAACCCCTACGAGCAGCTGAAGGAACTGACGCGCGGCAAGGCCGGCATGACGCGCGAGACGCTGCATGTCTTCATCGACGGGCTGGCGATTCCCGATGCCGAGAAGGCGCGCCTGAAAACGCTGACGCCCGGGTCCTATACGGGCATGGCGGCCGAACTGGCCCGGCAGATTTAACGGACACCTTGAACCGGAGCCCCCATGTCTGAACACGCCCTCGACGTCGGCCTGGCCGATTTCCAGCAACACGTTCTCGATGAATCGAAACACCGCCCGGTCGTCGTCGATTTCTGGGCGCCCTGGTGCGGGCCGTGCAAGTCGCTCAAGCCGGTTCTGGAGAAACTCGCTGCCGAATATGGCGGCCGGTTCCTGCTCGCCAAGGTCAATTCCGACGACAACCAGGAGCTCGCTTCGCGTTATGGCGTGCGCGGCATTCCGAGCGTCAAGGCCTTCGTCAATGGCGCGATGGTCGACGAGTTTTCAGGTGCGCTGCCGGAAGGCGAAGTGCGCGCCTTTCTCGATCGCCTGATCCCCAGCCCGGCCGAGGAACTGCGCGTGCAGGCAGCCGGGTTGCGCGCCGCGGGCGACCTGTCGGCCGCGCTGCAGACGCTCGCCGATGCTTCACGTGTCGATCCGGCCCATCTCGGCGTGCGGCTCGATGCGGCGGAAATCATGCTGGACCTCGGCGAAGCCGACGAAGCCCGGCGGCTGATCGCGCGCGTGCCGGAGGATGCCGACCCGCGCGTCGCGCAGCTGAAGGCGCGGCTGCAGTTCATGGGCGTTGAAGGCGAGGATGTGGCGACGCTGACTGCCCAGGTCGCGGCGAACGAAAACGATCTAGCGGCGCGGCTGAAGCTCGCCAACCTGCTGGTCGCCGCCGGCCAGCACGAGGCGGGCATGGACCAGTTGCTGGAAATCGTCCGCCGCGACCGCGGTTTTGAAGACGACATCGGCCGCAAGACGCTGCTGGCGGTGTTCGATCTGCTGGGCGGCGGCGAAGTGGTCAGCCGCTACCGGCGCCAGCTCTCCAGCCTTTTGTACTGAGCGGTTGTGGACCCATCCCTGCGCAAGGCAGGGATGCGGCGCGTGCGGTTTTATTCCCCGGCGTAAATCGACACGGCCGCGATGTCTGCATCGCTCATGCCGGCCATGGCCTGGGCCATCGCGTCAGCCTTTCCGCCCTGCGGGCTGCCATCGCGATACGCCAGCAATTTCTGTTGCAGGGCGGTGGAGGTCAGCCCCTTGAGCGCGGGGTTGTCGCCGATGCCCTGGCCGAGGTCGCCGTGGCAGCTCAGGCACCTGGCGGTATACACGTCGAGTCCGTACGGTTGCGCGTCCGGCGGCAGCGCAGCCAGGACGTCGGCAGGGTGCGCCGCAGCCGGCCCGGCCGGTGCAGCCGCCGAAACGTCCTCCCCATCGGGCGAGCTCGCGTCGCCGCAGGCAGTCAGCGTGGCAAGCAAAAAAAGACTCATACCGAAATGGGCAGGTTTCATGGCGTTCTCGTGAAATCAATCGAGGGAAAAGGGCCGCGCGACGGAACAGGGTGTGCGCCTGTCCGGATTCTGCCACAGGTGCTCAGTCGATGGCCTGGTAGCGCACCGCGACGATGTCCACGTCGCGTCGTCCGTCGGGGGTTTGCACGGTAACGCTGTCGCCCTCGCGCGCCTTCATCAGCGCGCGCGCCATCGGCGAAATCCAGGCGATGCGTCCGCGTCCGGCATCCGCCTCGTCGATGCCGACGATGGCGAAGGTGGATTCGCTGCCGTCCTGGTCCGCCACTGTGACGGTGGCGCCGAAGAACACCTGGTCGGTGTCCTCGCGCGTCGCGGGGTCGACCACTTCCGCGTTTTCCAGTCGCTTGGACAGGAAACGGATGCGGCGATCGACTTCGCGCAGGCGCTTCTTGCCGTAGATGTAGTCGCCGTTTTCCGAGCGGTCGCCATTGCTGGCCGCCCACGAGATCGTTTCCACCAGCTTGGGCCGCTCGACTTTCCACAGCTGATTGAACTCGGCATCCAGCTGCGCGTAGCCGGCGGGCGTCATGTAATTTTTTGCGCCGACGGGCAGGGGGGGCGCGGCGACCTCGTCCTCGTCGGCGTCGGGCGCGTCGGTTTCCTTGACGAAGGCTTTATTCATTGTGCATCAAGCCTCATGGCAGGCGCCTCGGTCATCGGCCAAACAGATGGACCAGCAGCGTCAGCGCGAGCGACAGCAGGATGACGCTGGTGAACGGAAAGTACAGGATACCGCGAGCGCGCTTGATCCGCAGGTCTCCGGGCAGCCGGCCGAAGCCTAGCCGGTTGAGCCAGGGTGTCAGCAGGCCCAGCACCAGCAGGGCCGCGATCAGGGTGAGCAACCACTTCAGCATCGGTCAGGGCTGTGGCGTCGCCTCGAGTTCTTTGCGCTGCGCCTCGGCTGCGGCCTCCATTTGCGCTTCCACTGCGCGCGCTTTCTCCATCGCCTGGATCTGCGTTTCGAACACCGGATTGGGCTGGCGTTCGGCTTCGGGCTGCGGAGGCGGCGTGGGGTCGCAGGCAGCAAGCAGCAGCAGGGCGGCAGTCATCAGGATGCGTTTCATGGGGTGTCCTCCAGCAGTCCGGTGGGCAGGCCGTCGATGCTGGCCTGGTTTTTTTCGCGCCAGTAGTCCAGCAGGCCGATCGGGCCTTTTTTCTCGGCCCAGCGGGCCAGTGTATCGCGCTCGCCGCGCCAGGCATACATCGGGACGGCGTAGCCGCACGAGGTCTGCACCGAATCGATATCCAGCACGATCAGCTGGCGTTCGCCGGGCAGGGCGGGGAAGTGGCGGCGCAATTCGGCCCAGCCTGCATCCTGCCGTCGCACGGCGCGGCCGCGCCCGTACAGGCGCAGGATCAGCGGATCGGCAACAAAGCTGCACCACATCAGCGTCATGCGGCCGTCGTGCTTCAAATGCGCGGCGGTTTCGTTGCCGCTGCCGGTGAGGTCGAGGTAGGCCACGCAGGTGTTGGAGAGCACGCGCAGGCAGTCCATGCCCTTGGGCGACAGGTTGAGCCGGCTGTCCGCCGTGCCGGTGGCGGTGAAGAATATTTTTTGCGCGGCGATGAAATCGCGGTGCCGCGGCTCGAGCGCAGGATAGAAACGTGCCATCAGTTGATGTGCTTCTTCAGAAACTCGGTGAGGATGCGCAGTCGCGTCACGCTGTCGTTCATTTCCAGCAGGTTCTGCTTGATCGAGTGCTTGAGCGGCAGCACCTCGGACAGGCGATAGCCGACCCACACCGCGTTGTCGAATTCGTGCGGGGCGGCGAAATGCGCATCCCCGTATTCGCCGACGATGTGGCGCAGGATCTCGACGGCGAGTTCGAGGTCGTCGGGAACGGCGGCGGCAGCTTCGCTGCTGACCGATTCCACGGTGCCGATCAACAGGCCGCTGGGATCGGTGCGGAGCTTGCGGATGACGAAGCGGTCCTGCGCCCGGGTGTCGATGTGCAGGATGCCGGTTTGCGGCATGTCCCAGTCGGTGACGCAGACCCGGGTGCCGACCTGGTAGGGTACGGCGGGCGTGCCCGTCTCCTGGCCTTCGCGAATGCCGCAGATGCCGAACGGCGTGCCGTCGGCGATGGCCTGCTTGACCATGTCAAGGTAGCGCGTCTCGAAAATGCGCAGCGGCAGCAGACCGCCGGGAAACACCACGGTATTGAGCGGAAACAGCGGCAACGTGTAGGGTTTGAGGTCGTCGCTCAATGCTCCTCTCCCCAGCGTGCCATCAGCGTGTGTGCAATGCCCAGCTGGTCGAGGATGCGCGCGACGATGAAATCGACGATGGCCTCGACCGATTGCGGGCGATGGTAAAAGCCGGGATTGGCCGGCAGGATCACCGCGTTCATGCGCGACAGCGTCAGCATGTTTTCCAGGTGCAGGGTGGAAAACGGCGTTTCGCGCGGCACCAGGATCAGCTTCTTCTGTTCTTTCAGCATGACGTCGGCGGCGCGTTCGATCAGGTTGTCCGACATGCCGTGGGCGATGGCGGCGAGCGTGCCCATCGAGCAGGGACAGACCACCATCGCATCGGCCGGGTTGGAGCCGGATGCGACCGGTGCATTCCAGTCGTCGCGGCCGAACACGCGCAGCTGGCCGTCGCGCGCATTCATGCCGGACGAAAGTTGCTTTTCGAGATCGCCGGCGCGCGCCGGCAAGGCCACGCCGAGCTCCTGCTTGGCGACGATATGGGCAGCCTGCGAGACCAGCAGGTAGACGCGCAGCTCGGCGGCCAGCAGGCACTCGAGCAGACGCAGGCCATAGGCCATGCCGGACGCGCCGGACAGCGCCAGGGTTACGGTGCGGAGGGAGGCAGACATGACGCCGATTGTCGCCCGGATGATGCGGGGCCGGCAAGCAGACGCGCCACGATGACGCCGTTGACGGCGCCGAAAATCAGTGCCGCGGCGGCAAATACCGGCAGCAGCTTGAGCAGGGCGGCACCCGGCAACAGCCACCAGCCAACCAGCGCGAGCTGGCCGCCGATGTGGCCGAAGGCCGCCAGTACCGACAGGCTGACCGGACCGAAATGGCGTTGCGGAAGATATTGCGCCAGCCCCAGCACGGCGAGGCTGGCGAGCGCACCGGCGGCCGACAGCCAGAATCCCGGCGCGAACAGGCTGCCCAGCAGCAGGCCGCCGGCAAGCACGCGCAACGCGGACACCCAGGCGGCGGCGTGCCAGCCAAATTGCAGCAGCACCAGCAGGATGACGATGTTGGCAAGGCCGGGTTTCACGCCGGGGATCGGGCTTGGAATCGCCGCTTCGGCCAGTGTCAGTCCGATTGCCAGCGCCGCCAGCCGCGCGATGCGGCGGTCGTCCGGGGTGACCGGCAACTCAATAACCGAGGGTGTCATAGGCTGCGGTGCGGCCGCGGATTTCGAGGCTGACCTGATTCGGCAGGCACAGCGCCGCCTGGCCGGATTGGGTGAGCCAGCCCTGCTTCACGCACAGCTGGCGCGGCGACGGGTCGGCGGCCACGCGGGCGCGACCGGGTTCGATCTCGATCTGTGTGGTGCCGAGCGGACCGTCGACCGCAATGGTGTGCGCGTGGGTGAGTGGCATGGTGTTAACGATCTGGCCGGCGGCGCGAATCACCGCGGTGTCGCCGCGGGGGCCGCCCCAGCCGAGCAGGGCCAGCCCGAAGACGAGGCCGGCGCCGGCCAGCAGCACGCCCACGTCGCCGGCCCGCAGCATCAGGACAGCTCGCGGTGGCGCACCAGCACCTGCTCGCGTTCGCGGAAGGCGGCGGCCAGCGTTTCGGCAAAATAGACGCTGCGGTGCTGGCCGCCGGTGCAGCCGATGGCCACCGTCAGGTAGGCCCGATGGTCGCGGATGAAGCACGGCAGCCAGTTTTCGACGAAACCGCGGATGTCGGCCAGCAGCGCCATCGCATCGGGGCTGGATTCGATGTAGTCCTTCACCGGCTGGTCGCAGCCGGTGAGCGGCTTGAGTTCGGCAACGTAGTGCGGGTTGGGCAGGCAGCGCACGTCGAACACCAGGTCGGCGTCGAGCGGAATGCCGTGCTTGAAACCGAAGGATTCGAACAAGAGCGTGATGCGCGAACGGTCCTGGCCGACCAGGTCCTTGATCCACATCCGCAGGGCCGCGGCCGACAGGTCGCTGGTATCGATGCGGTGCGCCAGCAGCGCGATCTCGCCGAGCATCTCGCGTTCCATCTGGATCGCCTCCTGCAGCGAAACGCTTTCGCTGGAGAGCGGGTGGCGCCGCCGCGTTTCGGAAAACCGCTTCACCAGCGTCAGCGTCTTGGCCTCGAGGAAAATCATGCGCAGGTCTGCGCCCCGTTCGCGCAGCGCCTCGGCGATTGCCGGCAAATGCGAAAAACTCGCGCTGCTGCGTGCGTCGATGGCAATCGCGATGCGTTCGTGGCCTGCGCCCTTCAGATAGTCGACCAGGGGCTGCAGCATTGCCAGCGGCAGGTTGTCGACGCAGTAGTAGCCGATGTCTTCCAGCACCGCGATGGCGATGCTTTTTCCCGAGCCGGACAGACCGGAAACCAGCACGACCTGCATCAGCGCTTCCCGTTCTCGTCGATGGCCGCCTGCTGGCGCTGGATGAACTGCTCGAGCGGGTTGACGCCGCGGTGCTTGAGAATGTGGTTGCGCACGGCAACCTCGACCAGCACGGCGAGGTTGCGGCCCGCCGCCACCGGGATGTGCACCTTGGGGATGTCGACATCGAGGATGGTTTCGACCGACGCCACCATGTCGAGTCGGTTGAGTCCGACTTCGCCGATTTCCTGCGGCTGCACCAGTTCGACGATGAGTTTGAGGTTCTTCTGCTGCTTGACCGCCATTTCGCCGAACAGGAAGCGGATGTTGAGGATGCCGAGCCCGCGCACTTCAAGAAAGTCGCGGATCAACGGCGGGCAGCTTCCTTCCAGCGTTTGGGGGGCGACGTGCTTCAGTTCGACGACGTCGTCGGCGATCAGGCGGTGGCCGCGCGTAATGAGTTCCAGCGCCAGTTCGCTCTTGCCGACACCGGCGTCGCCGGTGAGCAGCACGCCGGTGCCGAGCACTTCCAGAAACACGCCGTGCAGCGAGCTGCATTCGGCCAGGCGCTGCGTCAGGTAATGCCCCAGGTAAGACATCAGGATGGGGCTCGCGAGGCCCGATGCGAGCAGGGGGGTGCCGCTGCGCTCGGCATTCTCGAGCAGCATTCCCGGTACGGCTTCGCCGTTGGAAACGATGATGGCGGCCAGTTCGGACGAAAACAGGTGCCTGATTGCGTCTTCCAGCCCCGCTGGAGGCAGGCCGCGCAAGTAGTCCATCTCGGCGCAGCCCAGCACCTGGACGCGGTTGGGATGGACGAAATTGAGGTGGCCGATCAGCGCCAGCGTCGGTTTCTGGATGGTTTCGGAGGACAAGGTGCGGTGGCCCCCG
>JAKACL010000085.1 GCA_021821425.1 Pseudomonadota bacterium | reverse complement strand
CAGTTCGACGCCGCCGACCTGCTTGAAAATGCGCTGAAGCTGCTGGGCGATGCGCCGGCACGCGCACGCATGGGCGAGGCCGGACTGGCTTTCGCCGCGCGCCATCGCGGCGCGGCGGCGCGGGTAGAGGCGCTGGTGTCGGCGCTGCTTTATCCGAGATTGTCCATTGGCTGATTAGCGGCGCGTAGGGTGGGTGCAACCCACCACAACGCACCCCGTCAGCCGCCACGACTACGCAAGCCACGTTCCGCGTGGGCTGCGCCCACCCTACCAGGCTGCCTCGCCTGCCCTATTGGACAATCCCCGTTTAAGTCTTTAACGGGTGCCCGCCCGGCGCATGCTCACTGCGGAACCGGTCTCAGGTGCTGGTCGAGCTCGGCCAGATCGGCCGGGCTGAGGGCGCCGACGGCGGCCTTGAGCGCCAGCGCAGACAGCAGGTAGGCATAGCGCGCGCCGGCCAGGTCGCGGCGGGCGGACAGCACCTGCTGCTCGGCGTCGAGCACGTCGAGGTTGGTGCGCACGCCCACATCGAGACCGAGCTTGGTCGAGTCGAGCTGCGCCTGGGTGGAAATCAGCGCCTGCTCCAGCGCGCGCACGCGGGCGACGCCGCTGTTGACGTTGAGCCAGGCCTGGCGGGCCTGCAGGCTGGCTTCGCGGGTGGCGAACTCCAGATCCTGGCGCGCCTTTTCCTGGTTGGCGACGGCTTCGCGCACGCGCGAGCTGGTCAGCCCGCCCTGGTAGATCGGCAGGTTGAGCTCGACGCCGACGCTGGCGGTGCGGGTGTCGACCTGCTGGGCGCCGAAATTCTGGTTGTTGTTGACGGTGTAGCCGGCCACCGCATCCAGCGTCGGATAATGGCCGGCGCGGTTGCGCTCGACTTCCTGGTCGGCGATGGTCTTGGCGATGCGCTGGATTTCGGCCTGCAGGTTGCTGTCGGCGGCGCGCGCGGCCCATTCGTCAAGTGTGCCGGTTTCAATCTGCAGCAGTTTATTGTCGACCAGACTGTCGAGCGCGCCGGCCGGCTTGCCGATGAGTTTTTCCAGTGCGCGCAGACGGATGTTGAGGCTGTTCTGTTCGGCGATTTCCTGCGCGAGGGCGAGGTCGAAGCGCGCCTGCGCTTCGTGGGTGTCGGTGATGGTGGCGGTGCCGACTTCGAAGTTGCGTTTGGCGGCGGCCAGCTGTTCGGTGATCGAGGCCTTCTGCGCGTTGATGAAGGCGATGTTGTCCTGCGATTCCAGCACGTCGAAGTAGGCCTGCGCCACCCGCAGGATCAGCTCCTGCTCGGCCACCTTCAACTGCATTTCTGCAATCTTCACCTGTTCCTTGGCCTGCGCGTACAGCACCGAATTCTGCTTGCGAAAGATCGGCTGCACGCCGGTGAGCGTGAGGCCGTTGGAATCGAAATCGGCGTCGCCGCCGGGCAGGCTGGAGTCGACGCTGTTGTAGCGCACGTTGGCGCCCAGGTTGACGTTGGGCAGCAGCCCGGCGCGGCCCTGCACCGCTTTTTCCTTGCCGGCTTCGTATGCGGCGCGGGCGGCGGCGAATTGCGCGTCGTAGGCCAGCGCGTCGCGGTAGACGTCGGTCAGGTTGGCGGCGTGGGCAGCGGGGGTCAGCGCCAGGGCCAGGGCGAGAATCAGGGGCTTGAGCTGCATGTTGGATCCAGTTCTTGTAGCGGTTCAGTAGCGCGGCATGGCCGGTTCGACTTCGTCTGCCCAGGCGGCCACGCCGCCCGACAGGTTGATGACGTTGCCGAAGCCCAGGCTTTCAAGATAGCGTGCCGCGTGATAACTGCGAACGCCATGATGGCAGATCACCACGGTTTCGGCGTCTTTGTTCAGTTCGGCCTGACGCGCGGGCAGTTCGCGCATCGGGATCAGGACTGCGCCGGGGAGGCGGCACAGGTTCCATTCCCACGGTTCGCGCACGTCGAGCAGCACGGGCGTGTGCCCGGCCTCCAGGTGGGCGGCGAGTTCGGCAGGACGAAACTGGCGCATCCGGGCAGCCACCTCAAAAAACGAATGCGGCGGGGTGCGGCGCGTTGAGCAGCGGCGCCACGCAGGTCTCGAACAGCGTCACGCTGCGATAGGCGCCGAGCGCCGTGCAGGTGACGAGCTGCGCCTCCATCACGGGCGCCTCGCCGGTGATGGCGAACAGACGGCCGTTGACCTTGAGGCGGCGCAGCAGTGCGTCCGACAGCAGCGGCGTCGAACCGGTCAGCACGATGACGTCGAAACCGGCCTCGTCGGCCCAGTCGGTGGCGGCGTCGCCGGTATGCAGCACCACATTGTCGAAGCCGTGCGCGCGCAGTTTCTGCGTCGCGGAGGTGGTGAATTCAGGCAGGATGTCGATCGACACCACGCCGGCGGCGCGGGAGGCCAATAGCGCGGTGAGGTAGCCGCTGCCGGTGCCGATTTCCAGCACGCGGTCGGTGGGGCGGATGTCGAGCTCCTGCACCACCCGCGCTTCCAGCTTGGGCGTCCACATGGCCTGGCCGTGACCGAGCGGGATTTCCATGTCGACGAAGGCCAGGGCGCGGTGCGCCTGAGGCACATAGTCTTCGCGACGCACCTTGAACAGCAGGTCCAACACCTCCTGATTCAGCACATCCCAGGGGCGGATCTGCTGTTCCACCATGTTGTAGCGCGCGTGCTCGATGTCCATGCGGTACCCTTGAATATCAATAAGTTAGATGGGAGCTTGCCTTGCAATTATTCCACATTTCGGCTACCTTGGCCGCTCGCCAGGGGTCTCCGTGCGGAAGCTTTTTCCGGATGGAGTGAGACATACCCTTCGAACCTGATGCGGTTGATACCGCCGTAGGGAGGCCGATTCGCCTCCTTGCTTCGTTTAAGGAGGCTGCGTGTAGCCTCCGCTGTATTTTTGCTGGAGCGCCCGCCATGAACGCCGCCATCCCCAATCAAGCTGCCAAATTTCTCGCTGCAACGGCCCACGTCGACGAGGCTGCGGTGCACCCCCTGCCCAATTCGCGCAAGATTTATGTGCAGGGCAGCCAGCCCGATATCCGGGTGCCGATGCGCGAAATCAGCCAGGCCGACACGCCCCTGATGTTCAGCGGCGAGGCGGGCAAAGGCGACGCCGCCCGCTCGGAGCCCAATCCGCCGATTTTCGTCTACGACTGCTCGGGCCCGTATTCCGACCCGGCGGCGCAGATCGACATCCGCAAGGGCCTGCCCGCGCTGCGCACCCGCTGGATCGAGGCGCGCGGCGACACCGAGGTGCTGGCCGACCTCTCCTCCGAATACGGCCGCCAGCAGGCCGCCAATCCCGACCTCGCCGCGATGCGCTTTCCCGATCTGGCGCGTACGCCGCGCCGCGCCAAGGCCGGCATGAACGTGACGCAGATGCACTACGCGCGAAAAGGCATCATCACGCCGGAGATGGAGTTCATCGCGATCCGCGAGAACAACAACCGCGCCGCCTATCTGGAGTCGCTGAAGGCCACCGGGCCGATGGGCGAGAAACTCGCCGCGCTGATGAGCCGCCAGCATCCCGGCCAGAACTTTGGCGCGAATCTGCAGAACGAGATCACCCCCGAGTTCGTGCGCGACGAAGTCGCCCGCGGCCGCGCCATCATCCCCAACAACATCAACCACCCGGAATCCGAGCCGATGATCATCGGCCGCAACTTCCTGGTGAAGATCAACGCCAACATCGGCAACTCGGCCTTGGGTTCCAGCATCCAGGAAGAAGTCGAGAAAATGACCTGGGCGATCCGCTGGGGCGGCGACACCGTGATGGATCTCTCGACCGGCAAGAACATCCACGAGACGCGCGAGTGGATCATCCGCAATTCGCCCGTACCCATTGGAACAGTTCCGATCTATCAGGCGCTGGAAAAAGTCGACGGCCGCGCCGAAGACCTGACCTGGGAAATGTTCCGCGACACGCTGATCGAACAGGCCGAGCAGGGCGTCGATTACTTCACCATCCACGCCGGCGTGCTGCTGCGCTACGTGCCGATGACCGCCAACCGGATGACCGGGATTGTTTCGCGCGGCGGCTCGATCATGGCCAAGTGGTGCCTCGCGCACCACAAGGAGAGCTTCCTCTATACCCATTTCGAGGACATCTGCGACATCATGAAGGCCTACGACGTCGCCTTCTCGCTCGGCGACGGCCTGCGCCCCGGCTCGATCTACGACGCCAACGACGAAGCGCAATTGAGCGAGCTGAAGACGCTCGGCGAGCTGACGCAGGTGGCGTGGAAGCACGACGTGCAGGTGATGATCGAGGGCCCCGGCCACGTGCCGATGCACCTGATCAAGGAGAACATGGATATCCAGCTGGAACAGTGTTCCGAAGCGCCGTTCTATACGCTCGGCCCCCTGACCACCGACATCGCCCCCGGCTACGACCACATCACCAGCGGCATCGGTGCCGCGATGATCGGCTGGTACGGCACCGCGATGCTGTGCTACGTGACGCCCAAGGAACATCTGGGCCTGCCCGACAAGGACGATGTGAAGGAAGGCATCATCACCTACAAGCTCGCCGCGCACGCGGCCGACCTCGCCAAGGGCCACCCCGGCGCGCAGATCCGCGACAACGCGCTCTCCAAGGCGCGCTTCGAATTCCGTTGGGACGATCAGTTCAACCTCGGCCTCGATCCGGACAAGGCGAAGTCCTTCCACGACGAGACGCTGCCGAAGGAGTCGGCCAAGGTCGCGCATTTCTGTTCGATGTGCGGTCCGCATTTCTGTTCGATGAAAATCACCCAGGACGTGCGCGAGTACGCGGCGAAGGAAGGCCTCACCGAAGCCGATGCGCTGGCGAAAGGCATGGAAGTGAAGGCGGTCGAATTCGTGAAGCAGGGCGCCGAGGTCTACCGCAAGGTCTGAGGCTTTTTTCATCCGACGGGTACGGAGATTTGCGTAGCGGAGTGTTCAGACGGCTCGTCGGGTATGCTGCGGTGCTGGTCGGGTGCCTGGACGCGCTGGCGCATGCGGCGCCGCTGTCGGTTGCACAGGA
Source organism: Pseudomonadota bacterium (assembly GCA_021821425.1). The sequence goes on along the minus strand of JAKACL010000085.1, from coordinate 5,361 downwards.
CCCGGCCTCCGCGATTGGCCTGTCGACCCGCACCCTGCAGGAAAACCAGAGCCGCCTGAGTCTGGCCGAGGCGACGGTCGCCTATCAGGCCGGACAGTTCACCCCCGGCACCAGCCCGGTGCTGAGTTTCGGCATCGGCGCGAAGCCGGTATGGATCCAGTTCGCGCTCGCCAACCCGGCCACGGCGCCGGTGCAGAAGCGGCTCTCGATCGAGATTGCCTGGCTCGACCGGATCGAGCTCTATATCCGGAACCCGGACGGCAGCCTGACGACCCATTATGTCGGCGACCGCCAGCCCTATGCACAGCGGCCGGTCGCGAGCCGCTATTTCGTGTTCGATCATGCGTTCGGGGCGGGCACGAGCGAGGTGTTTGTCCGCGTCGAGACGCCCGACCCGATGGTCGTCCCGATTCACCTGCTAGACTTGGAGGCCTCGCGCGACCGGCAGATGCAGCAGGCATTCAGCTACGGCATCGTGTACGGCTTCCTGCTTGCGCTGATAGCCTACAACGCCATTCTCTACCTCAGCCTGCGCAGCACGCGCTACCTGCTCTATGCCTTGTATCTGGCGATGTTCGTGGCGATGAACGTCGCCTACACCGGGCACGGCTACGCCTGGCTGTGGCCCGATTCGCCGGCCTGGCAACAGTGGTCCAACCCGCTCCTGATGTTCCTCTATGGCACCAGCGGTCTCGCGTTCGCCATCCGCTTTCTCGATCTGCGGGTGGTTTTCCCGCGGGCGCGCAAGGCCGTCATCGCGTTCTGCGCGATATTCGGCGCGCTGCTGGCGACTGCCGTCCTGCTGGACAGCCAGAAGCTGGCGCTGCTGGCGGCCTTCGCGTTCGCCATTCTGTTTACCGTCGTCATGCTGTTCCTGGGCGTCATCTCGGTCCGCGCGGGCCAGAAGCCGGCCCGCTATTTTCTGATCGCCGCCCTCGCCGGCATGGCCGGCGCGCTGCTGACCGCGCTGTCCACCTGGGGCCTCATTCCCTACAACAGCTGGACCTTCCGTGCGGTGGAGATCGGCATGCTGATCGATGCCACGTTGCTGGCGCTGGCGCTGGGCTACCAGTTTCGCGTCGGCCAGGAAGAACGGCTGCGCGCCGAGCGCCTGGCGCAGCTCGACCCGCTGACGGGACTGAACAACCGGCGCGCCTTCTACGACAAGACTGGCGCGCCATGGAGCCAGGCGGTGCGCCATGGCCATGCCACCTCGGTCATGCTGATCGACATCGACCGCTTCAAGCAGATCAACGACGTGCATGGCCATGCTCACGGCGATGTCGTGCTGAAAGCAGTGACGGCCGTGTTGAAGGCCTCGATGCGGGAGGGAGATGTGCTTGCCCGCTGGGGCGGCGAGGAGTTCATCGTATTCCTGCCCGAAACCGGCCGGGATGAAGGGATGGCGCTGGCCGAACGCCTGCGCACGCGGATTGCGGCCCTGCGCGTTGCGGCGGGAGCGGGAGAAATCGTGTTGACGGCAAGCTTCGGCATTGCCCAGTTGGAGGGCCACCATTTCACGCTGGATGCCTTGATTGCCTCTGCCGACGCGTGCCTGTACCAGGCCAAGCAGCGGGGCCGCAATCAGGTGGCCGGCTGTGCAGCCGGACAATGCTCCGTAACATAGTCGACCGGGCGGCCTCGAATAGCCAGGTCCCGGCCCACGTATAATCCGCAAGCGCGCTCCGCAGGCGCGCCTTTTATCATCACCGACACGTCGCCATGACCGACCTCACCCTGTTGCTGCATGCCCTCATCCTCGGCCTGGTCGAAGGCGTCACCGAATTCCTGCCGATTTCCAGCACCGGCCACCTGATCCTGGCGGGGCAATTGCTTGGCTTCAGCGGCGAGAAGGCCAAGGTGTTCATGATCGCCATCCAGCTGGCGGCGATTTTTGCGGTGGTGTGGGAATACCGGGCGAAGCTCGGGCACGTGGCGACGACGCTGCATTCAGACCCGCTTTCACAGCGGCTGGCAATCAACCTGATGGCGGGGTTTTTGCCGGCTGCGGTACTGGGATTCCTGTTCTACAAGGAAATCAAGCACTACCTGTTCAACCCCATCGTGGTGGCGTCCGCGCTGGTGATCGGCGGCGTGCTGATCCTGTGGGCGGAGCGCCGCAAGCATGTGATCAGCACGCCAACCGTGGACGATATCCACTGGCGTCGCGCGCTGGCGGTGGGTTTCGCGCAGGCGCTGGCGATGATCCCCGGCACCTCGCGCTCGGGCGCCACCATCATCGGCGGCCTGTTCCTCGGGCTGTCCAGAAAAGCGGCGGCGGAGTTCTCGTTCTTCCTCGCGATCCCCACCATGTTCGCCGCCACGGCCTACGATCTCTACAAGAACTGGCACCTGTTCGACGTGAACGACGTGCCGCTGTTCGTCGTCGGCGGGGCGGCGTCGTTCGTCAGCGCGCTGATCGCGGTGCGCACGCTGATCAAGTTCGTCAGCCGCCACGACTACACGCTGTTCGCCTGGTACCGCATCGTATTCGGCGGGGTGGTGCTGATGACCGCCTACCTGGGGTGGGTCGACTGGGGTGCCGGCGCCTGAGTCTCGGGCAGGCAAAAAAACGGCCGCAAGAGCGGCCGGGAAGGGGTGAGACCGACACGGGCGATCCCGCGTCAGGAGGGGCGGGGAACGCTTATTTCAGGTTCATGCAGTTGGCGTAATAGGTCGTCGTCGCCGGCCAGTCGCTGAAGATGCCGAGGATGCCGACCCCCTTCGCCAGCACGTCGAGCACGGTCATCACGTCGCCTTCGCGCTGGATTGCCGGGTCGATGGTCTGGTAGTAGTAGCCGTTGCTGCCGTCGGCGAGGATGCCCGAGCGTTCCAGGGTCCAGGTGATGATGTCGAGGCCGGCGGCTTTGGCATTCTGCGCATAGGCCGAGGGCACGATATCGCCGCTGCTGTCGACGTCGAGCAGCGCGAACATCGGCGGCGCGACGACGTTGATGCCTTCGTCCTTGTAGCTTTGCAGTTCAGCTGCGCCCGGCAGCTCGGTGGGCACGTTGGCGTCGTCCAGATAAACCGCCTGCTTGCCGAAAGCGGGTTCGTTCGCGATCCAATAGCGCACGTCGCGAATGTCGAAGGACTGCGCCCACACGTCCCGCGGACGCACGCCTGCGGCCTTGTACTCGTCGATCATCTGCTGCGCGTAGGCTTCCTGCGTGTAGTCGCCGACGCCATCGCCGTCGCTGTCGTAGGGCATGGGCACGCTGGCGCTCTTCAGCTCGGGGGTCATCTTCACGCCCAGTTTCCTGAACAGTTCGATGCTTTCCTGGTGCGTCATCAGCGTGCCGCTGGTGGGGCCGGAATAAAGGTCGGTGCGGAAGTCGGCGGTGCCGCCCAGATACTCGGCGACGGTCTTCGCGCGCGGGTTCGACGCGTCCATTTTGCCGCGCAGCGTCTTGAACTCGGCCAGGGTGATGTCGCTGGTGCGGCACTCGGCCGCGGCGGGAACGGCGAGGCTGCCGTCGGCATTGAAGACGGCCGGCGTGAACGGCTGCGTGCACTTGGCGGCGAGCGGCGTGGCGAGAATGTTGGTGGTGGTATGCAGATCGTTCTGCGCGTGGCGGCACACCAGTTCCTTATCCTTGGTGAAGGTCACGTCGCATTCGACGATGCCGGCACCCATGCGCGCGGCGGCTTCGTACGACTCCCGTGTGTGTTCGGGGAACTGCAGCGGCGCGCCGCGGTGGCCGATCGAGAAATCGCTTTTGCGGAACGGCCCGCCGGCGCATTGCTGCAGCCTGCGCTTGAGCGCGCCGTCCTGCATGTCCTCGACGAGAAAGAAGGGGCGCGGGCCGAGCTGGACGGCGTGGGCGGAACGGGCGGCTCCGTGCCGCGCGTCGCGGTCTAGGTGATCGTCGGCCCAGGCCGGCGCGACGGCGATCAGCAGGACGGCGGAAGCGGCAGCCTGCCTGGAAGCAAAGAAGGTGAACATACGGGCTCCTGTGAAGATGGCGGGAAGCGTCGGGAGAGCCGACGATGCCACCGTACGCCACGAATCTGTCAGCAGCATGACGCGATGCGTGAGCCGTTGCCCTCAACCCGTTCGGGGTGGATTTTTTTCGAGTTTGCGCTGCAGGGTGCGGCGGTGCATCTTCAGCGCGCGCGCGGTGGCCGAGATGTTGCCGTCGTGTGCGTTCAACACTTTCTGGATGTGTTCCCATTCCAGCCGCGCCACCGACAGGGGTTCGGGGCTGACTTCGAGCGCGGCGTCGGGCTGGTCGCGCAGAAGCGCGGCGAGGATCTCGTCGGCATTGGCCGGCTTCGCCAGGTAATGCCGTGCGCCCAGCCGCACTGCTTCAACGGCGGTGGCGATGCTGGCGTAGCCGGTGAGCACGACGATGGCAGGCGCGGGATTGCGCGCGGCGAGCCGCTCGACAACCCTGAGTCCCGATTCGCCGGGCAGCTTGAGGTCGATCACGGCGTGGCTGGGAACGAAGCGTTCTGCCACGGCGCGGGCCTCGACGGCATCGTGCGCCAGCGCGACTTCGCAGCCGCGTTTTGTCATCGCGCGTGCCAGCGCCGCGGCAAAGTCGGCGTCATCCTCGACGATCAATAATTTCATCGCGGCCGCATTCATTCGGGTCGGCTCCAGGGAAGCGAGATGCGTACGCGGGTGCCGCCGCCGTCGCGCTCGGTCAGCGTGAGGCTGCCGCCGAGCCGCTCCAGCGTGGCGTGGGTGAGCGCGAGGCCCATGCCCCATCCGCGCCCGGGCTTGCCGCTGAACAGCACGCGGCCGGCCTGCGCCTTCTGCGCGGGGGTGAAGCCCGGGCCGCGGTCGGCGATCTCGATGACCAGCGCGTCGGCGTGCGTCTCGGCGCGGAATCCGATGGCATCGGGCGACACGTCGGCGGCGTTGTTGAGCACGTTCTGGATCGCCTGCTCGAATCCGTCGGGCGCGGTGAAGTCGCGGCCGTCCGCCGGCAGTTCGGGCGCAATCCGCGCATCCGGGCGCAGGACCTGCCAGCCTTCGATCACCGCGGCGAGCCAGGTGTCGAGCGGCAATGCGGCGGGCGTCGCGTCCTGCGCGCGCGCGGCGAGCTGCGTCAGGATGCGCTTGCAGGCCTGCGCCTGTTTTTCGAGCAGCGCGCAGTCGGCGCCGATGTCGGGGTCGTTGGCAAATTCAGTCGCGAGTTCGTGCGCGGTGGTCTGGATGGTGGCCAGCGGCGTGGCCAGTTCGTGCGCCGCCAGCGCCGCCTGGGTGCCAAGCGCGACGATCCGTTCGTCGCGCAGCTGCTTTTCGCGCAGCGCCGACAGCTCCTGGTCGCGAATGCGTAGCGCGGCGTGCATGCGGGTGACGAAGAAGGCGATCAGCGCCGCGCTGATCAGGAAGTTGAACCACATGCCGCC
>JAKACL010000084.1 GCA_021821425.1 Pseudomonadota bacterium | reverse complement strand
AATGGCGAGGTTGGCGACGGCTTCCCCGCTCGGCAGGTAGCGCATTTCGGGATCGCGCCCGAGGTTGCCGACCAGAATGACTTTGTTGACGGATGCCATGGTTTCCCCCTAATTGTGTGGATTGTTTGCCGCGAATGCGGATTCTATCAGGCAAGCCCGGCCGGGGCGGCGGCGTCCAGCAGGCTGCGCGCGGCAGCCTCGTCCCAGCCACGGAGACTGACCTTGAGCATGGCCACGCCTTCCTCGGCCAGTACCGATGCCTCAACCACGCCAGACACTTCGGCGAGCTGCATTTTGAGCAGCGCCGCCTGGTCGGGCGGCAGCGTGCCAATACGGAACAAGCGTGTCTTGACCGCGGGCGGAGCATTCATCGACAGACTGGCGAGCAGCCACACCGCTATCAACACGCTGCAGAACACGAACACGGTGGTAAAACCGTGATGCTCCGCCAGCCAGCCACCGAAAAAACCGCCGAAGAAGAGACCGAGCGCCTGCGCGGTGTTGTATACGCCCATCGCGGTACCCTTGGCCGAGGCCGGAGCGAGCTTGGAAATCAGCGAGGGCAGGCTGGCTTCAAGCAGATTGAAGGCAACGAAATAGAAAAACAGCGCCCACACGATAGCCCAGAGGGACTCGATGCCGACGGCCAGTCCCAGCTGCGCCGCCAGCATCAGCGCGACGGCACCGATGTACACCGGCTTCATCTGCCCGCGCTTCTCGCCATAGATGAGGGCAGGCACCATCAGCACGAAGGAGCCCAGCAGCACCGGCAGGTACACCGCCCAGTGGTCGTTGGCGGGCAGTCCGCTGTCCTTGAGCGCCACCGGCACCACGACGAACATCGCCATCTGCGCGGCGTGCAGGGCGAAGATGCCGAAATCGAGCCGTGCCAGCTGACCATCTTTCAGCACATCGACAAGCCGCGCCGGGTTGGCCTGGGCATCGGTGTGGAAGTGGCTGTCCGCAGGGTCGGGCACCCATACCTTGATTACCCAGATGGCTGCGAGCGCGAGAATGCCAGTCAGCGCGAAAATCCCCGGCACGCCGATGACGCGGTTGAGCGCCGGTCCCGCGACGAGCGAGACTGCGAAGGCGATGCCGATGGTGGAGCCGATCAACGCCATCGCCTTGGTGCGATGCTCCTCGCGGGTAAGGTCGGCCAGCATGGCGGTGACCGCTGCGGAAACCGCGCCGGCCCCCTGCAGCGCCCGGCCGATAATGGTCCAGTAAATATCGGTGGCGGCCATCGCAACGAAGCTGCCCAGCGCAAACAGGATGAGACCGAAGATGATGACCTTCTTGCGCCCGATGCGATCGGATGCCATGCCGAAAGGCAGCATCAGAATGGCTTGGGTGAGTCCATAGATGCCGAGCGCGAGGCCGACCAGGGTGTGGTTGTCGCCCCCGGGCAGATCCTCGGCATACAGCGCGAACACCGGCAGGATCAGAAACATGCCCAGCATGCGCAAGCCGAAGATCGCCGCCAGACCCGATGCGGCGCGCCTCTCGGCGCGAGTCATGCTTTCGGACAGGTCGATCTGGGCCACTGCGGATGTGCTAACCGGGGTTAGATGAAATCGGGAAGTCCGTTATATTAGCAGGTTGCGAATTACGCCCCGCCGTCAAATCAATGGAATTCATCCGCATCCGTGGCGCCCGCACCCACAACCTGAAGAACGTCAACCTCGACCTGCCGCGCAACAAGCTGGTGGTGATCACGGGGCTGTCGGGTTCGGGCAAGTCCTCGCTCGCGTTCGACACGCTGTACGCCGAAGGCCAGCGCCGCTACGTCGAGTCGCTGTCGGCCTATGCGCGGCAGTTTCTGCAGCTGATGGAAAAGCCCGACGTCGACCTGATCGAGGGCTTGAGCCCAGCGATCTCGATCGAGCAGAAGGCGACCAGCCATAACCCGCGCTCGACCGTCGGCACCGTCACCGAAATCCACGATTACCTGCGCCTGCTGTACGCCCGCGTCGGCGATCCGCAGTGCCCGGAACACGGCATCACGCTCGCCGCACAGACGGTGTCGCAGATGGTCGACTCGGTGCTGGCGCTGCCGGAAGACACCAAGCTGATGGTGCTGGCGCCGCTGGTGGTGGGCAGGAAGGGCGAGAACCTCGAACTGTTCGCCGAGCTGCGCGCGCAGGGCTTCGTGCGGGTGCGGGTCGACGGCAAGGTGCACGAGATCGACGCGGTGCCCAAGCTCGACAAGAACAGGAAGCACACCATCGAAGTCGTGGTCGATCGCCTGAAAGTGCGTACGGACGCCAAGCAGCGGCTGGCCGAAAGCTTCGAGACCGCGCTGCGCCATGCCGATGGCCGCGCGCTGGCAGTGGAAATGGACAGCGAAAAGGAACACCTGTTCTCCGCCAAGTTCGCCTGCCCGGTGTGCAGCTACGCGCTGCCGGAACTGGAGCCGCGCCTGTTCTCCTTCAACAACCCGATGGGCGCGTGCACGACCTGCGATGGCCTCGGCCAGATCACTTTTTTCGACCCGGCGCGTGTGGTGGCTTTTCCGCACCTGTCGCTGGCCTCCGGCGCAATCAAGGGCTGGGACAAGCGCAACCAGTTCTTCTTCATGCTGCTGCAGAGCCTGTCGATGCACTATGGCTTCGACCTCGACACGCCGTGGGAAGACCTGCCGGCGCGTATTCAAGAGGTGGTCCTCAACGGCTCCGGCAAGGAAGCGATCGCCTTTCAGGTGCTGGCGCCGCGCGGCGGATTTTCCACCCGGAGCTATCCGTTCGAAGGCGTGCTCGCCAACATGGAGCGGCGCTACCACGAGTCCGACTCGATGGCGGTGCGCGAGGAACTTGCCAAGTACCAGAATAACAAGCCCTGCCCGGCCTGCCACGGCACCCGGCTGCGCGAGGAGGCGCGCCACGTGATGGTGGGCGGCGTGCCGATCTATCAGGTCAGCGCGATGCCGCTGAAGCAGGTGCTGGCGTTCTTCGAGGCGCTGACACTCGAGGGCCACCGCGCGCAAATCGCCGACCGGATCGTCAAGGAAATCGTTGCCCGCGTCGGCTTCCTCAACAACGTCGGACTGGACTACCTGTCGCTCGACCGCTCCGCCGATACGCTGTCCGGCGGCGAGTCGCAGCGCATCCGCCTCGCCAGCCAAATCGGATCGGGGCTGACCGGCGTGATGTATGTACTCGACGAGCCCTCGATCGGCCTGCACCAGCGCGACAATGACCGCCTCCTGTCCACGCTGAAGCACCTGCGCGACATCGGCAACTCGGTGCTGGTGGTCGAGCACGACGAGGACGCGATCCGCGCCGCCGATTACGTGGTCGACATGGGCCCCGGCGCGGGAGTGCACGGCGGCGAAGTGGTGGCGGAAGGCACGCCGGAAGCAATCCGCATGAGCGAACACTCGCTCACCGGGCAATACCTGTCGGGCCGGCGCCGCATCGCCATTCCGAAAAAGCGCCGCCAGCCCGACCCGGAGCGGCAACTGGTGGTGACCGACGCCAGCGGCAACAACCTGAAGAACGTCACGCTGAATCTGCCGGTCGGCCTCTTCGTCTGCGTCACCGGCGTGTCAGGCTCGGGCAAGTCGACGCTGATCAACGACACGCTCTACGCCGCCGTCGCGCGCCATCTGTACGGTTCAAGCGCCGAACCCGCGCCGCACGGCGAGATCCACGGCATGGAGTTCTTCGACAAGGTGATCAACGTCGACCAGAGCCCGATCGGCCGCACCCCGCGCTCCAACCCGGCCACGTACACCGGTCTCTTCACGCCGATCCGCGAACTGTTCGCCGGCGTGCCGGAAGCGCGGATGCGCGGCTACGGTCCGGGACGCTTCAGCTTCAACGTCAAGGGCGGGCGCTGCGAGGCCTGCCAGGGCGACGGCGTGATCAAGGTCGAGATGCACTTTCTGCCCGACATCTACGTGCCGTGCGACGTCTGCCACGGCGCGCGCTACAACCGCGAGACGCTGGAAGTGCAGTACAAGGGCAAGACCATCCGCGACGTGCTGGAAATGACCATCGAACAGGCGCACGAATTCTTCGCCGCGGTGCCGGTGGTCAAGCGCAAGCTGCAAACTTTGCTCGATGTGGGCCTCGGCTACATCCGGCTCGGCCAGTCGGCCACCACGCTGTCGGGCGGCGAAGCGCAGCGCGTCAAGCTCGCGCTCGAGCTGTCCAAGCGCGACACCGGCCGCACCCTCTACATCCTCGACGAGCCGACCACGGGTCTCCACTTCGCCGACATCGACCTGCTGCTGAAGGTGCTGCAGCGTTTGAGCGACGCCGGCAACAGCGTCGTCGTCATCGAGCACAATCTCGATGTGATCAAGACCGCCGACTGGCTGATCGACCTCGGCCCCGAAGGCGGCGCCGGTGGCGGGATGATCATCGCCGAGGGCACGCCGGAAACCGTGGCCGACAATCCCGCCAGCCATACCGGGGCGTATCTGCAACCGGTGCTGTCGCGCCATTGAAATGGCCGAACCGGTCCGCCTGTCCAAGCTGATGTCCCAGCGCGGGCTGTGTTCGCGCCGCGAGGCCGACAGCTACATCGAACGCGGGCTGGTCTTCGTCGACGGCAAGCGGGTTTCCGAGCTGGGCACCAAGGTCGATCCCGACTGCGCAATCCGGCTGGACACCCAGGCCAGCGCACAGCAACAGCAGCGCGTGACCATCCTGCTGCACAAGCCCATCGGCTACGTCTCCGGCCAGCCGGAGCCGGGCTACCAGCCGGCTGTGACCCTGGTCCGCCCCGACACCCTGTGGCAGGACGGACGCGCCGGGCGGGCGTTTCATCCAGCGCACCTGAAAGGCCTGGCGCCCGCTGGCCGGCTCGACATCGATTCGACCGGTCTCCTGGTGCTGACGCAGGACGGGCGCATTGCGAAACAGCTGATCGGCGACGATTCCGACGTCGAAAAGGAATACCTGGTGCGGATCGAGGGCCGGCTGGATGAAAAAGGGCTTGCCCTGCTCAACCACGGCCTCTCGCTCGACGGCCGCAAGCTGCGCCCGGCCCGGGTCGGCTGGCAGAATGCCGACCAGCTGCGCTTCATCCTGAAGGAAGGCCGCAAGCGCCAGATCCGCCGCATGTGCGAATTGGTGGGACTGAAGGTGGTGGGGCTGAAGCGCGTGCGCATCGGCCGCGTGCGGCTGGGCGACCTGCCCCTGGGACAATGGCGCTATCTGCGCGACGACGAGGCATTCTGAGGCGCGAGCGTGCCTGCGCGGACTGGAAAGCTTGTCCTGAAGCCGTTTTGGGGTTATTAATAGCAATGCGGGTGACCAGACCCGCTCACCTTTTACACCACTCAAGGGAGACTCCTATGCAATCAAAACTTCTCGTCGCACTGTTCGCCGCGCTTGCACTGACCGCCTGTCAAAAGGCTGAAGAGGCTGCCGCCCCCGCCATGGAAGAAGCGCAGCAAGCCGCGAGCGAGTCGGCCGATGCCGCCGCCGATGCCGCAAGCGCCGCGGCCGATGCTGCAAGCGCCGCTGCCGACGCCGCGGGTGAAGCCGCCGCGGCCGCCGGTGATGCCACCGCCGACGCCGCTGCCGATGCCGCTCAGGGCGCTGCCGATGCCGCACAAGCGGTGGCCGACGACGCCAAGGAAGCCGCCAAGTAACTCGGCCGCAACCGGCAATACGAACGGCCGGGGTTTCCTGGCCGTTTTTGTTTGCGGGCTACAATCCTGTCGAGGTTTCCGGCGCCGGTTGCGCAGGATGAATCAAGCGCCGCCCCCAGGCAATCAGGTCATCCACAAAGGTATACACGACCGGGATGACCAGCAGGCTGAGGAAGGTTGACGTGACCAACCCGCCGATGACGACGATGGCCATCGGCGCGCGGAAGCTCGGGTCTGTACCGAGGCCGAGGGCGATCGGCAGCATGCCGGCACCCATCGCCACGGTGGTCATCACGATCGGCCTGGCCCGCTTGCGGCAGGCGTCCAGCAGCGCGTCCCAGCGGTTCAGGCCATGGTCGCGGCGCGCCAGAATGACGTAGTCGATCAACAGGATCGAGTTTTTGGTGGCAATGCCCATCAGCATCACCAGCCCGATCATCGACGGCATCGACAGCGCGGTACCGGTGATGAACAGCGCCAGGAATGCACCCGGAATGGACAGCACCAGCGCGGCGAGGATGGTGACGGGCTGCACGAATCCCTTGAACAGCATCACCAGCACGATATAGATGCACAGCACGCCGGTCAGCATCGCCAGGCCGAAACTCGCGAACAGTTCGTTCATCGCTTCGGCGTCGCCGATCGTGGTCTGGGTCACGCCGGGCGGCAGGTTACGGATGCTGGGCAGCGCCATGGCCTGGCTTTCCACCCATCCCAGCGGCTGCTGGTTCAATTCGATCTCGAAGTTAATGTTGCGCTGCCGGTCGTAGCGGTCGATCTCGGCCGGGCCGCTGTCAAGGCCGAGCGAGGCGACATTGCCGATCATCACCGGGCCGTGCTTGCCGGGTACGGTCATCCGCTCCAGCAGCGCCATGTCCTGGCGCGCGCCGGGCGGCAGCTTGACGACGATGGGCACCTGCCGCTGGGACAGATTGAGCTTGGCCAGGCCCTGGTCGTAATCGCCCGCCGTGGCGATGCGCAGCGTATCGGCAATCGCCGCAGAAGTGACACCGAGGCTCGCGGCTTTCGCGAAGTCGGGCCGCACCACGAGTTCGGGCCGCACCAGGCTGGCGGTGGTGGTGACGTTTCCAATGCCCGGGATGGTGCGCAGCTCGCGTTCGACCTTGAACGCATGCCCGGCCAAAGCCTGACTGTTTTCGCTTGCCAGCACCAGCACGTACTTCTCGTTCGACCCGCCGAATCCCACATTGACCCGCGCGCCGGGGAGCGCCGTCAGCGCCTCGCGCAATTCGCGCTCGACGGTCTGCTTGGCGATGCCGCCCCGCTGCGAACGCGGCGTCATGTTGATCGTCAGGGTCGCCTTGCGGACTTCGGCCGCCCCACGCGGCATGAACGGGTCCGAACCTGCCGCGCCGCCGCCCACAGCCGTGTAGACCATTTTCACGTGTGGATGCTGTTGCACGATCTCGCGCGCCTGTTCGGCAACCGCCAGCGTTTCCCTGAAAGTGCTGCCCGGCGGCAGGGATACATACACCTGGGTCTGCGACAAGTCGTCCGGTGGAATGAAACCGGTCGGCAGCAAGGGCACCAGGGCGAAGGAACCGAAAAAGAATCCGGCTGCTGCCAAGAGCGTGATCGCGCGGTGCTGTAGACACCATGCCGCCCACCGCAGGTAGGCCCTCATCCAGAACGGCTCGGAATGATCCTTCCGCGGCGGTTTCAGGAAATACGCCGCCATCATCGGCGTGAGCATGCGTGCCACGACCAGCGAGAAGAACACCGCAATCGCCGCGCTCCAGCCAAACTGCACGAAGAATTTTCCCGGCACGCCGCTCATGAATGCGGTGGGCAGAAACACCGCGATCAGGGTGAAGGTGGTGGCGATCACCGCCATGCCGATCTCGTCGGCGGCTTCCATCGCCGCCTCATACGGCGTTTTGCCCATCCGCAGATGGCGGATGATGTTCTCGATCTCGACGATGGCATCGTCCACCAGCACGCCGACGACCAGCGACAGGGAAAGCAGCGTGACGACATTGAGCGTGAAGCCCATCAGGTGCATCGCGGCAAAGGCCGGAATCATCGACAGCGGCAGGGCTGTGGCTGCGACCAGCGTGGCACGCCAGTCGCGCAGAAAGAACCACACCACGATGACCGCGAGGATGGCGCCCTCGATCAGCAGCGCCATCGAGCCGTCGAAATTTTCCTGCACCGGATCGACAAAATTGAAGGCCTCGGTGATGGCGATGTCGGGGTGGGCGGCCTTGAGCCTGGCCAGCTCGGCGCGCACACCGTCAGCCACTTCGATCTCGCCCGCGCCGCGACTGCGCGTGATCTCGAAACCGACCACAGGCTTGCCGTTGAGCAGCGCTGCCGACCGTTGTTCAGCCACGGTATCGGTGACGGTGGCCACCTGATCGAGGCGCACGCGCCGGCCATCGGACAGCACGATGTCCATGCGCGCCAGTTCGTCGGCCGACTGCACCGTGGCGATGGTGCGCACCGACTGTTCCGCCCCACCCACGCCGGCACGGCCACCGGACGCTTCCTGCTGGATCTGCCGCAACTGGCGCGAGATATCGGCTGCGGTTGCGTTCAGGGCCAGCAGCCGCGCAGGGTCGAGTTCAACGCGCACTTCGCGGCTGACGCCGCCCACGCGCGACACCGCGCCCACGCCGCCCACACTGAGCATGCGTTTGGTGACGGTGTTGTCGACAAACCAGGACAGCGCCTCGTCGTCCATTCTGGTGGAGGCGACGGTATAAGTCAGAATCGGCGATCCGGCCAGGTTCGCTTTCGAAATCGCGGGGTCGCGCAAGTCGCCGGGCAGATCGGCGCGGATGCGCGATACCGCGTCGCGCACGTCGTCCACTGCCTCCTGCGTGGGCTTCTCCAAACGGAATTCAATGGTGACGGTGGCGGTGCCGTCCTGCACCTTGGTGTAGATGTGCTTGATGCCTTGCAGCGTGGCGACGGCATTCTCGATCTTGCGCGTAACGTCCGTTTCCATTTGCGAAGGTGCCGCGCCCGGCAAGCTGGCGGTCACCGTCACCGTCGGCAGATCGATATCCGGGAATTGCTGAATCTTCATCGCCTTGAACGCCATCAGCCCGGCCAGCGCCAGCATGATGAACAACAGCACAGCCGGAATCGGGTTCTTGATGGACCAGGATGAGACGTTCATGGCTGAACTTCCGATCAGGGGTTCTGGCTTGCGGCCGCCGGCGCATGCACTACCCGCACCCGGTCGCCGTCGGCCAGAAAACCGGCGCCGCTCGCCACCACGCGCGCATCCGCTGCGATGCCGCTGACAATCTCGATCTGCTCGCCCATCCGACGTCCCACGACGACTTTGGTCTCCGCAACCGTGTTCCGATCATCCAGCCGGAATACATAGGAGAAGCCGTCGCGCAGCAGCACGGCCGACTGCGGCAGGCTCATGGCCGGCGTGCGCCCCAGTTCAAATTCGCCGCGGGCGAAGGCGCCGGCCCGGAGGGCATTGCCGGTCTCCGCAGCCGGCAGATCGACATACACCAGACCGTTGAGCGTCTGCGGGTCGACGGTGGGCGCGACCATGCGCACGCGGCCCTGGACGCGCGCGCCATTGGGCGCGGTCAGCGTGGCGGCGACGCCCGGTTTCAGCTTGCCAAGATCGGCTGCGTTCACTTCGGCGCGCCATTCGAGGCGGCTCCCCCGAATCAGCCGGAACAGTTCCTGCCCGGGCTGCGTCATCGAGCCGACCGTGGCGGTGCGCGCGGAAATCACCCCGTCATCGGGTGCGCGCACGGCCGTTTGCGCCAGGCGCAGCTGTTCTGCCTGCATCCTGGCGCGCGCGGCGTTCAAGCGGGCAAGGGCGGTCTTCTCGGCTGTCAGATACTGGTTGATACTCTGCGCGCTCATAAACCCGGTGGCCTGGTATTGGCGTGCACGGTCGCCGTTGGCTCGTGCCTCCGCCAGCGTCGCCTCCGCCTCGGCAACCGCAGCCCTGGACTCCGACAACGCAGCGTCCACACTGTCACTGGAAATGCGTGCCAGCACCTGGCCTTTCTGCACCCTGTCGCCCACATTCACCCGCACCTCGGTCAGCCGTAGATTACTGATTTCGGCGCCGATCGCCGCTTCCTGCCAAGCGGCGATATTGCCATTGGCCGCCAGCATCCGGGGCCACTCGACACGCTGCGGCGTGATGGCCATGACGGTCAGCGCAGGTTTGGCCCCCGCTGCTGTCCTGGGCGCATCTCCAACAATCGGATTCTTGCCCGCCTCGCCATCCTTCGCATCCTGGGCCATCGTCCAGACGGCGGCTGCGCCGAGCACAAGGACAAACACCAGGGCCAGGCGCTTGACTACAGGGGAAAGGGGAAATACGGAAAATTTCATCGTCAAGTCTGGATGTTCATCTTGCAACGCGGCGGGATGACCCGCCCGATTGTCCCCTCGATCAGGCGCCAGTCTGCTGCGGATCCATACAGCATGCATCTGCTCGCAGGCAGTTTATCCGCAAACCACCCGGCTCGCAGTACCCTTCGCTGCGCGGGACCCTGCTCACGTCTCAGGCAACTACAATTCGGCAAGTCATTTCCGGTTTCTCAAGATGGATCGACATCCCCATAAGCCGAAAGGCCGCAGCGCAACCGCGGGAGACCCTCCGCCGCGCGCTCGACGCTTGCTGCTGGAATCGTTCGGCGCCGCGGTGGCTGCAGCCGACCCCGCGGTCATCCTGCCGCCTCACCTGCCCGCACCGCCGAGCGGTCGCACCCTGGTGGTCGGCGGCGGCAAGGCGGCCGCCAGCATGGCCGCTGCCGTCGAGGCGCACTGGCCGGCTGCAGCGCCGCTCTCGGG
>JAKACL010000083.1 GCA_021821425.1 Pseudomonadota bacterium | reverse complement strand
AGCAGCGCGGGCATCAGCAGCAGCTCGAACACCTGGCCTGCGAACAGGCCGACCGCGCACAGCATGCCGAAATGCGCAGTGGGGCGAAAATCGGACAGTCCCAGCAGGCTGAACTGCGCAATCAGCACCACCGAAATGGCGATCACCGCGCGGCCCGAGGCCTCGACGCTGCGGATGATCGCGAACACCGGGCTGACGCCGCGCTGGATGCGGTGCAGGTAGCCGTGATAGAGGTGGATGGTGTCGTCCACCGTAATGCCGAGTATCACGCCCGCGATCAAGACCGTCGCCACGTCGAGCGCGATGCCGGTGGTTCCCATCATCACGAAAATGAAGAACAGCGGCGCCAGGTTGGGCACCAGGCAGATCAGCGCGCCACGGAAGGAGCGGAACAGCAGCGCCATCAACAGCAGGATCTGCAGGAAGGCCGAGGTGAAGCTCTTGATCTGGCCCTCGACGATGCGGTCCTCCTGATCGGAAAACAGCCGCCCCCAGCCGGCCATCTCGACATCTATGCCCTCGATCGGATGGGCTTGAAGGCGCGTCTCGATCCGCGCGAGCACCTTGCCGATTTCGTTGGCGCCATGGACGTTGAGGTTGAGCGCGATGCGGCCGCGCTGGAAATCGCGGTTGACCAGTTCGTACAGATCCTCGCCGTCGTAGATCAGCAGCAGCTGCTCGACCAGCTTGCGGTCGGCCGGTAGCGCGTCGTCGCCGAGTTCTTCGCCGCTGAAGGCGCGGTTCATTTCCTCGATCACCTCGACCAGCGAAAAGCTGCGATCGACTTCCGGCTGCTGCTCGAGCCAGGTCTGCAGGGCCTTGATCTGCGCCAGCGTGGCGGGGTTTTTCAGGCCATCGCGGTCGGGTGCCGTGAGCACGACTTCCATCGTCGTCACGCCGGACAGGCGGGATTCCACCCGGTCGGTGCTGCGGCTGATGCTGTGCTCCGGCGCAAAGAACTCGATCAGGTTGGATTCCACCTTCAGCTGCAGGGCGAGCGGAATCGCGGCCAGCACCAGTAGCAACGTGCCGATCAGCACGGCACGCGCGTTGCGCAGGCTGAACACAGCCACCGCGGCGGCAATGCGGCGCGCGTAGGACAGGCCGGAACGGCGGCGCGGCCAGCGCGGCGTATCCCATTTCAGCAGGATCGGCGGCACCAGGATGAACACCACCAGGAACACCATCAGCGTGCCGATCGCGCCGGACAGGCCAAAGGTCTGCACGGGCGGAATGTCGACCCACAACAGGCTCAGCAGGCCGGCGCCGGTCGTCAGCACATTGAACAGCCCTGGCGTGAAGGTCTCCGACAGGGCACGCTGGATGCGCTTGGGGCGTGACAGCAGCGCAATGCGGCCGCGCTGGATTGCCGCATACAGATGCAGCAGCGTTGCCGTGGTGTAGGCGGCCATCAGGGTGGGGATCATCGCGGTGATCGGCGTGTACGGCTGGCCCGAGGCGACGATGCCGGCCACGCTGACCATCACCACCGTGCCCATCGCGAGGCCGCCGACGATCATCGGCCGCACCCGTCCGACCACCCACCACAGCAGGGCCAGACCGATGACCACGGTGAGCGGAATGAAAATCGCGCTGTCGCGCCACAGCGAGCGCAATTCCTCGACCGTTTGCGCCACGGTACCGGCGGTCGCGGTCTGGCGGGCGTCGAGTTTCTCGTCACGGATGGCGGCGTCGAGCGCGATCGCGATGTCACGGCGGGCGAGGCTTTCTTTCAGCACCTTGGGGCGCACCACCAGCGCGACCGCCTTGCCGTCGGTCGAGACCAGCGTGTTGGGGGCGAATTCGTCGCCGAGTACGCGCGCCTTCCATTCGTTGGGCGTGCGGGACGTGAGGTTATCCGGGTCGACCAGCAGGGCCACCTCGAAGCCGTCGTCGGTCGCGTCGATGTGCTCGATCGTGGTGAGCGTGAGCACGCGATCCACCGAGGGATGCGCATCCAGCTTCTTCGCCACGCGATCGAGCGCGCCGAGGAAAGCCGGGCTGAACAGGTCGTCGCCCTCGAACAGCGCGATCAAGGCCTCGTCGCTGGGAAACTCCTTGAACAGCGATTCGCGCAGCTGGATGATGGGCGCGTCGGCAGGCGAGTAGATGTCGCCCGCGTTGTTGAAGTGGATGTTGAGCAGGAAAGGCAGCGACGCCGCCTGCAGGCCGAGCAGGATGGCGAGCGCCAGCCATGGCGGCAACATCCGGCTGCCATTTACCCAGGCTTTCAGCATGCGCATGCGCCCGGCCCGTTCAGAACTTGGTGCGCAGTCCCAGCGTGATCAGCGAATGGTCCTGGTGGAAGCCGCCCAGGGTGCGCTTCTCGCCGTCGAAATAATGGCCGGCAATGTAGAGCTCGTGCGGCTCCCAGCCGACGTAGCTGAGTTTCGGGCCGAGGTAGACGTCGCGCACGTTGAAGCCGGTGGCAAAACGCAGGGCCGCTCTCCAGCGCCCCTGCCCGAAGGTGGTTTCGATCTCGCCGTTGGCGCCGTAATACTCCTTCAGCTCGAGGATGCTGCGGTCGGTCTGCAGCGCATGCGCGACCAGTTGCAGGTTGACACGGGTGTCGCCGCCGCCGGGGAAGAATTCCAGCGCGCCGATCCAGTCGAGCGACTCGGTCTTGTCCATCGCGGTGGTGGCAAGGGTCACCGGCACGTCGTCGGTGTAGCCGACTTCCATGCGCCAGGTGAGGCCGCCGCTGACCAGTTCCATGTCGGCGCCGACGAAGGTGTTGTACGGATGCACGGCGGTCAGCGAGCGTGTCGGCAGGTCGACGCGGTAATACGGCAGCGACTGCCGGGTGCGCGCCAGCGTCAGGCCGTAATCGAAGGGCGCGCCGGTCTTGGTCAGCCGCAGGGCGCCGCCGCCGCTGCCGTGTTCGTCTTCTTCAATGCGTGCGCCGCTGACCCAGCCGGTCAGCGCCGGATCGATTCCGATGATCTGGCCTGTGCTGCGGTTGACCGGGCTCCACACGCTGGCCACGTCCGGCAGCTGCGCCGCGCGGAACAGCGGCAGGAACACCGCGTCCAGCTTGTAGTCGCCCATCGTCTGTTCCCAGCGCGCGGCCGGTTGGGCACGGCGGCGGTCGGGCAGGTCGTCGAGCACGAAGCGGGTGAGATCGGCGCGGCTGACGCGGTCGGCCAGCGGAATCTCGTCGGCGCGGCCCCAGATGATGGTCTGTGCGCCGAGCGTCAGGCGGGTATCGCCGTTGCGGTAGCGCACGTAGGTGTCGCCATAGTCGGCCAGCATCTCTTCGTGGTCGATGCTGCCGCCCGCCTGCGCCATGCCGTCGAGCCGCGCGCCGGCACGCAGTTCCCAGTTGCGGCCGGGCTGCCACAACACATAGGCGCTGGCGCGCAGCGTGGAATAGCTGTCGGCCTCGGGCGCGTCGGGCAATGCGCCGGCTTCCAGCAGCAGATCGTCGACGCCGAACTTGAGCGAGGGCTTGAAGCCGCGCGCCACGGGCCTGCGGCTGCGGGTGACGGGCGGCGGCAGATCGTCCGCCGTGCTTGCCTGCTGCGGAGCGGTGGGCACGACCTCCGGCTGCGCAGCGCGCGGCGTGCGCGTCGTGGTGCGCGGCGGCGGCAGGTCGTCGGGCGCTTCCTGGGCACCCTCGCGCGGCGGCGGCAACTGGGCCATCGCAAGGCCGGGCAGGGCGAGAGAGAGGCTCAGGGTCAGCAACAGCTTTTTCATGGGCGATACTCCGATTCCAGGCTTTCGTCGGCCAGGGCTTGTGAGGTGAACAGTTTGGCGGGCAGGCGCTGGTCGTACAGTGCGGCATCCACCACCATGCGGGTTTCGTGGCCGCTCGAAAGGTCGATCATGCGGCTATCGGTCAGTGTCCAGTAGCCCTGGTTGCGTTTCTTGCCGCGCAGCAGCCAGCGCTTGCCGGGCGAGTCGGGGTCTTTCTCGAAATAATCCACGCGCTGCGGAATCGCGGTGGCGGGATCGATCCAGCTGATGCGTTTGCTGTAGACCGAATCCTTGGGGTCGACCGGCACGCTCTCGAGCACGTCGCACAGGATGCCGTTTTCGGCCTGCTTGCCGAGCAGGCGATGGCGGTCCTTGGCGGGCTTGCGCTCCTGCAGGTCCTCGAAATACAGGTCGGAGCCGACAAAGCGACCGCCCTTGCGGTCGCTGGAAATGCGCCGCACGCGGTCGAGCGCGGGCAGGTACAGCCACTGGTCGGTGTCGCCGTCGGCCTTGTCGATGCTCAACAGGCCGGTGCCGGCGATGTCTTCCGGATAGACGAAGCGGATCAGGTTGGCGGTTTCGCCGCCGGACTTGTCGAGTCGGTAGGTGACGATTTCGCGAATGCGCGGGGCGCGGCCTTTCTCGGTCAGCACCATGCGCCCCAGCGTGGTGAGGTCGCGGCCATTGGGCCGATCGTAGACTCTCTGCGCCAGCTCGGCCGCGCTGTCGGCGTGGGCCGGACTCACGACGAGCAGCAGCGCGAGCAGCAGAAAACGGGCGAAATTCGACGACGGGCAGAGGGGCATGGGGGTTCCGGACGGTGAGGCGCACACTGACTAACGGTTTGTCAGGTTTTAACTTTACCGCAAAACCGGCGCGCTGCCTGCGCAAGCACTGGCTTCCGGGACTTGAATATGATAAAAGGACAGTATTATCTATTGACGGGTGAGCAAGATGGCATCGATCCCCCTCGATTTGCTGCAGAAATACAGCGTGCCCGGCCCGCGCTATACGTCGTACCCGACCGCGCCGTATTTTCATACGGGCTTCGGCGAGGCCGACTGGATCGATGCGCTGGCCGCCCCCGCCCCGGACCGCGGGCTGTCGTTGTATGCCCACATTCCATTCTGCGATTCGCTCTGCTACTACTGCGGTTGCAACATGGTGGCGACGCGCGACTATGGCAAGACCGTGCCCTATCTCGCCGCGCTCGACCGCGAAATGGCAGCGACGGCGGCGCAGGTCGATCCGGCGCGCGTGGTGCGTCAGCTGCACTGGGGCGGCGGCACGCCCACCTACCTCAATCCCGACGACATCCGCCGCCTGATGGCGAGGATGCGCACGCATTTCACGATCGCGGACGCTGCCGAGATCAGTTGCGAAGTCGATCCGCGCGAGCTGACGTTCGAGCACCTGGCGGCGTTGCGCGAAACCGGCTTCAACCGCGTGTCCTTCGGCGTGCAGGACATGGACCCGGACGTGCAGCAGGCGGTCAACCGCATCCAGTCGGAATTCCTGATCCGGCAGGTGCTCGACTGGTCGCGCGAGCTCGGCTTTTCCAGCATCAACCTGGACCTGATCGTCGGCCTGCCGAAGCAGACCGTCGACAGCTTCCGCCGCACCCTCGAGCGGGTGTCGGTCTGGGCGCCCGACCGCCTGGCGGTGTTCGCCTACGCCCATGTGCCGTGGATGAAGAAGCACCAGTCCCTGATCAACGAAGCCGACCTGCCCGATTCGGCGACGCGGCTGGCGCTGCAGCAGGCGGTGAACGACGTGCTGGGCGCGGCGGGCTACGTCAACATCGGCCTCGACCACTTCGCCCGCCCCGACGACGAACTGGTGCGCGCGCAGCAGAACAAGACGCTGTGGCGCAATTTCCAGGGCTACACCACGCACAAGGACTGCGATATCCTCGCCTTCGGCGCTTCCAGCATCAGCCAGACCGCCGACGTCTACATGCAGAACGCAAAGAAGCTCAAGTCGTATCAGGCGCATGTCGACGCCACCGGCTTTGCGGTCGAACGCGGCCTGAAACTTACACTTGACGACCGACTCCGCCGCGACGCGATCACCCGCGTGATGTGCGACCTCGAACTCGACTTTGCGGCATTCGGCCGCGAATGGGACATCGCGTTTGCCGATTACTTCGCCGATGCGCTGGCCGACCTGCGCCCGCTTGCCGCCGACGGCCTGGTCGAGATCGCGCCGGACCGGATCCAGGTCACCGCCAGCGGCCGCCTGTTTCTGCGCAACATCGGCATGTGCTTCGACCGCTACCTGAAGGAAGCGGCCAGCGCGCAGCCGCGTTATTCGCGCACCGCCTAGTAGTGTCGTCTAGCAGCAGTCGCCTTCGCCTTCGCGCTTGGGGCAGCCCGCCGGCCGCTTGGGCGGCGGCAGCGGGCAACGGTTGATTTCATCGGCGCTGCGCTGGAAATAGCAGGTCAGCATGCTGGACGCGATGCACAACAGCCAGAACACGAAAAAGCCGACGGTGTAGGCGGCGATGCGATGCGCGATCAGCGGCTCGCCGCGGTAGACGATCTCGAGCGGATCGAACAGGGTGGTGAAGAGGATGTCGGCCACCCCGGCCACCAGGAAGGACGGCCACAGGATATGGATCAGGCGCTGCATCATGGCGTGCTCCTCGACGGGGGTGATCAGTCTTGTTCCGGGTTGTTCATCCTGCGCTTGAACCACGCCGACAGGAAAAACCCCATGCCGATGATGAACAGGATGGTGAACAGGCTCAACAGGCCGATCGGGCGGGTGAACAGCAGATCGAGTACGACGTCCATTTCAGTCTCCTTCTGAAAGCACGGGGGATGCGGCGCCCGTTGTCAACGCGACGGTTTCGCCAAGCGGGGTGTGGAGCACGCCGGACAGGCGCCAGGTCGCGGCGGCGTCCGACAGCAGCGCATGCCATTTGCCGTCGGCGAGCGCGGGGAAGGCTGCCCGGTAGCGCCCATTGCCGGTGTGATCGAGCGTGAGCTGCTGGTCTTCGCCCTGGCGGGTGGGGTGGGCGAGCAGCAGCGCAAGCTGCGCCGGATAGGCCGGCAGCTGCCCGTCCAATGTCAGCGCCAGCATGCCGTCCTCGACCCGTAGCGCGGCATGCAGCGCCAGGTCGCGCGCGACGTCGTCGCGCGCCAGGGTCTGGTTGATCGCGAGGCCCGCCTTGTAATAATCCCCCACCACCAGGCCGTCTGCGCTTTTTGCGGCAATCCACACCGTGGTCAGGCCAGCGATCACCGCGGTGGCCGGCAGGCTGATCAGAAACCATGGCCAGGGTTCGCGGTACCAGGGCTTGCTTGCGGTGGGGGTGAGCGGGTTCATGGCGCCATGCCTCGAAGAAACGAGCGGTTGAAGAATTTGGTGGCGACCTCGTCGCGAATGCGCGCGTTATCGGCGGCCTGGATCGTGAACGTTACCTCGATCGAACGGCTTTTCAGCTCGACCGGATCGGCAACGAGGCTCACCGGGATGTCGACGGTCTGCAGCGGCGCGGCGGCAATTTCGCGCGCGGCGGTCAGCAGCTGCAGGCCTTCGATGCCGTGCGCCGTGATCGTATAGCGGTGCGGCTGGCTGTCCTTGTTGATGAGCTGCAGGCGATAGACGTTCTCGATCATGCCTTCGTCGGTTTCCTTCGACAGCGCCACGCGATCGCGCACCACGTCGACGCGCAGCGGCACGCGGGTGGCCAGGCTCCAGACGAAGGCGCCGCCGATCAGCGCCAGCAGCACGGTGTAGATGATCGTGCGCGGGCGCAGCACATGCTTGAGAATGCCGCTGTCGGGGTATTTGCCCTTCACCACGTTTTCCGTGGTGTAGCGGATCAGCCCGCGCGGATAGCCCATCTTGTCCATGATCTGGTCGCAGCCGTCGATGCAGGCGGCGCAGCCGATGCACTCGTATTGCAGGCCGTTGCGGATGTCGATGCCGGTGGGACAGGCCTGCACGCAGACATTGCAGTCGACGCAGGTGCCCAGCCCCGCCGCCTTGTAGTCGGTTTTCTTGCTGCGCGGGCCGCGCGGCTCGCCGATCGAGCTGTCGTAGGTGACGGTCAGCGTGTCGGAATCGAACATTACGCTCTGGAAGCGCGCATAGGGGCACATGTAGGTGCACACCTGCTCGCGCATGAAGCCGGCGTTGCCCCAGGTGGCGAAGGCGTAGAACAGGATCCAGAAGCTTTCCCACGGGCCGAGGTTGAACTGCACGACTTCGGCGACCAGCGTCTGGATCGGGGTGAAATAGCCGACGAAGGTGAAGCCGGTCCACAGCGCGATCACGAACCACACCAGATGCTTGGCGCCGCGCCGGCGCAGCTTGGCGGCACGCCAGGGTGCCTTGTCGAGCCGCTTGCGGGCCACGTGGTCGCCTTCCAGCCAGCTTTCCACCCACATGAAGATTTCGGTGTACACCGTCTGCGGGCAGGCGTAGCCGCACCACAGCCGCCCGGCGACTGCGGTGAACAGGAACAGCGCCAGCGCGGACAGGATCAGGATGCCGGTCAGGTAGACGAAATCCTGCGGCCAGAACACCAGGCCGAAGATGTAGAACTTGCGCGCCGCCAGATCGAACAGCACCGCCTGGCGGTCGTCCCACTTGATCCAGGGCAGGCCGTAGTACAGCAGCTGGGTCAGCAGCACCAGCGCGATGCGCCAGTTGGCAAACGCACCATGCACCGTGCGCGGCTGGATTTTCTGCCGGATCGCATAGAGTTGCTGTTCGATCGCGGCGTCGGGCTGCGTGTTATCGATCACTGCATGGGTCCGTGTGGGACTCGCCGGCCGCATGCGGCGAGCGGTCCGGTTTTATTTCGTCGGCTGCGACAGGCTGTAGACATAGGCCGTCAGCAGATGCAGCTTGGCCTCCTTGTTGGACGTGCTGCCGAGCGTCCGGTCGATGGCGGGCATCACCCCGTTGCGGCCCTTGGCGATGCTCTCGATGATTGCGCTTTCCGATCCGCCGTAGAGCCACCGCTTGTCGCTGAGATTGGGCGCGCCCAGCGCCTGCATGCCGGTGCCGTCGGGCATGTGGCAGGCGGCGCAGTTTTCGGCGAATTTCGGCCGGCCCGCATCGGCGAGCGCCGCGTCGTGCGTGCGGCCCGACAGCGACATCACGTAATGGGCCACTTCCTTGGTGCCCTGCGGGCCGAGCACTTCGCCCATTGCCGGCATCATGCCCGAACGCCCGCTGGTGAGCGTGGCGCGGATCGTGTCGGGGTCGCCGCCGTAAAGCCAGTCGCCGTCGGTCAGGTTGGGGTAGCCGGCGGCGCCCTCCGCGTTCGATCCGTGGCACTGCGAGCAATAGGTCAGGAACAGGTTGCGGCCGATGGCGCGCGCATCGGGGCTGGCGGCGACGGTGGGGATGTCCTGCTGCATGAAGGAAGCGTACACCGGCTGGAATTTGGCCTCGGCCGCCTGCACCTCGGCCTCGTACTCGCCAAGCTGCGTCCACTTCAGCAGGCCGGGGAAATTGCCGAGCCCGGGCCACAGCGCAAGATACACCAGCGCAAACACCAGGGTGCCGTAGAACAGCCCCAGCCACCAGCGCGGCAGCGGGTTGTTGAGGTCCCGCAGGTCGCCGTCCCAGGTGTGTTCCATCAACTCGGGTTTTTCGCCTGGGGCGAGCTTGCGGGTGGTCTGCGACTTCAGGAAAATCCAGGTGCCGACGATGCTCAACACAGTGAGCACGCTGATGAAGATCGGCCAGAAGCCGTGGGTGAAATCGCTCATTGCTTGTCTCCTTTTTGGGCGGGCGCGTCGTCTTCGTCGAAAGGCAACCTGCCGGCGTCTTCGAAACGCTGCGTGTTGCGCTTGCTGAAGGCCCACCAGACGATGCCGATGAACACCGCGATGAAGATGACGGTGACGATGCCGCTGAGGGTGCCGCTGTCCATGACGCGCGCTCAGTTCTTCGGGGCGTGGATGCCCAGCGCCTGCAGGTAGGCGACGACCGCATCCAGCTCGGTCCTGCCTTCCAGTTCGCCCGGCGCCGCGGCGATGTCCGCCTCGCTGTAGCCGTGGCCGACCAGGTTCAGTCTCTGCATCTTGGTCTGGATCGCCGCATCCCTGAGCGGACGGTCGAGCCAGGGGTAGGCCGGCATGTTGGATTCGGGCACCACGTCGCGCGGGTTCATCAGGTGCGCCACGTGCCAGGCGTCGGAGTACCGCCCGCCGACGCGATGCAGGTCGGGTCCGGTGCGCTTGGAGCCCCACAGGAAGGGACGGTCGTAGACGAATTCGCCGGCGACCGAGTAATGGCCGTAGCGCTCGGTTTCGGCGCGGAACGGACGCACCATCTGCGAGTGGCAGCCGACGCAGCCTTCGCGGATGTAGATGTCGCGCCCCGACAGCTGCAGCGGCGTGTAGGGCTTCAGGCCCGCGACTGCGGTGGTGGTGGAAGTCTGGAAGAACAGCGGCACGATCTGCACCAGGCCGCCGACGCTGACGATCAGGATGGTCAGCACGATCAGCAGGCCAAGATTCTTTTCGATGGTTGCATGCGAAATCATGGTCGGTCTCCTCAGGCGTGAACGGCTTGCGGGATCGCGGCATCATTCACCACGCGTCCCTGGCGGGTGGTCTGCCAGACGTTGTACGCCATGATCAGCATGCCGCTGAAGAACAGCGCGCCGCCCAGGAGCCGGATGCCGTAGAACGGATACATGGTGTCGAGCACCTGCGCAAAGCTGTAGGTCAGCGTGCCGTCGGCATTGGCCGCGCGCCACATCAGGCCCTGCGCCACGCCGGCGATC
>JAKACL010000082.1 GCA_021821425.1 Pseudomonadota bacterium | reverse complement strand
GACCAGCAGCAGCGCGACGTCGGCTTTCTCGACCGCGGCCCAGGTGCGCGCGATGCCGATTTTCTCCACCGCGTCGTCGGTGTCGCGCAGGCCCGCGGTGTCGATGATGTGCAGCGGTACGCCCTCGATCTGGATCGCCTCGCGCACGGTGTCGCGCGTGGTGCCGGCGATCTCGGTGACGATCGCCGCCTCGAATCCGGCCAGCTGATTGAGCAGGCTCGACTTGCCAACGTTCGGCTGGCCGATCAGCACCACCGTCAGGCCCTCGCGCAACAGCACGCCCTGCTTCGCCTGCGCGCGCACAGTGCCAAGGCTGGCGTCGATCGCATCGAGCCGGCCGAAGGCATTGGCCTGCTGCAGAAAATCGATCTCTTCTTCGGGAAAGTCGAGCGTGGCCTCCACCAGCATGCGCAGGCGGATCAGCGCCTCTACCAGTTCGGCAATCCGCGCCGAAAAGGCGCCGGAGAGCGACCGCACCGCCGAGCGCGCGGCCTCGGTCGATGCGGCATCGATCAGGTCGGCCACCGCCTCGGCCTGCGCCAGATCGAGCTTGCCATTGAGAAAAGCGCGGCGCGAAAACTCGCCCGGCCCGGCCAGGCGGGCGCCGAGTTCGATGCAGCGCTGCAGGATGAGATTCATCACCACCGAGCCGCCGTGCCCCTGCAACTCGAGCACGTGCTCGCCGGTGAATGAATGGGGCGCAGCGAAATAAAGCGCGATGCCTTCGTCGATCGGCTGACCGTCCGCATCGAGGAAAGGACAAAACGTGGCGCGGCGCGGCACGGGAACGCACCCGAGGATGGCGGTCGCCAACGGCGCGATATCCGCGCCCGACACCCGCACCACCCCCACCCCACCGCGACCGGGCGCGGTGGCGATGGCGGCGATCAGGTCAGGCCTTGCCGGAGGCGGGCTTGCCACCGCCCTCGACCTGCCGGTTGATCGCCCACTGCTGCGCAATGGACAGGATGTTGTTGACCACCCAGTACAGCACCAGGCCGGCCGGGAAGAACACGAACATCACGGTGAACGCGACCGGCATGATCATCATGATCTTGGCCTGCATCGGGTCCATCGGCTGCGGGTTGAGCTTCACCTGCAGGATCGAGGTGATGCCCATCAGGATCGGCAGGATGAACCACGGATCCGGCGCGGTCAGGTCGGTGATCCAGCCCAGCCAGGGGGCGCCGCGCATTTCCACCGCCGCCAGCAGCACCCAGTACAGCGCGATGAACACCGGGATCTGGATCAGGATCGGCAGGCAGCCGCCGAGCGGATTGATCTTCTCGGTCTTGTACATCTCCGCCATCGCCTGGTGCAGCTTGGCGCGGTCGTCGCCGTAGGTGTCCTTCAGCAGCTTCAGGCGCGGGGTCAGCTTCTTCATCTTGGCCATCGACTTGTAGCCGGCGGCCGACAGCGGATACAGCGCCAGCTTGATCAGGATGGTCAGGATGATGATCGCCCAGCCCCAGTTGCCGACGATGCGCTCGATCTTTTCCAGCGACCAGAAAATCGGGTAGGCCAGCGGCGTCAGCCAGCCATAGTCGCGCGACAGTTCCAGGCCCGGCGCCACTTTTTCCAGTGCAACCTGGGTTTGCGGACCGGCGTACAAGGGGACCGTAAAGGTCTTCTCTTGGCCGGGCTCAAGCGTGCCTTCGGCGAGAATCACGCCGGCGGCATACAAGCCTTCGCCCAGCGAACGGGTGTAGTACTCGCGCTTGACGCTGCCTTGGGGCAGCCAGGCCGACACGAAGTGGTGCTGCACCAGACCGACCCATCCGTTGTCGGCGTTTTTCTCGAAATCGGCCTTGCCTTCCTGGATGTCCTTGAACGCGACTTTCTGGAACTTGCGCGCATTCGTGTAGAACGCCGGTCCGGTATAGGTGTACAGGAAGAAGGATTCGCCGCGCGGCGCTTCGCCGTGACGCGTGAACTGGTAGTAGGGCGTCAGGTCGATCGGCTTGTCGCCGCCGTTGATGACGCGGGTCTGCACGCCGACCTGATAGCTGCCGCGCTTGAAAATATAGGTTTTCTCGACCCGCACGCCGGTGGCGGGGTCGCTCCACACCAGCGGCACCTGCACCTGCGCCGCACCGCCGGTCAGGCGATAGGTGCCCGGGTTGAGCTGGAACACGCTGCGGTGCGTCGGCAAGCCCTCGCCCACCAGACCGCTTTGCGCCAGATAGGGCCGCGTCGCGCTGTCTTCGAACAGGGTGAAGATCTGGTTTTTGTCTTCCGTCTCACGGTAGGCCAGCAACTTCAGCTCGCGCAGGTCGCCGCCATTGGCGTCGATGCTGGCGCGCAGCACGTCGGTTTCCACCACGGCCCGCTGACCCTTGGCAAAGCCGCGGGTCGGCGTCGCGGTCGGTGCGGGCGGTGCATTCAATGCCTGGGTCGGCGTCGGCGCCCCGGTGGCGGGTGCGCTGGCGGTTGCCGGCGTTTCAGGCGCCGGCGCATTCTGGTCCTGCCAGGCCTCCCACAGCAAAAGCAGCGTGAAGGAAAAGACGATGAAAAGAATCAGCCGCTGGTTATCCATTGAGACGGGACGCGTTTTTAGTTGGAGGAGGAGTCCGGCGCGACATCGGTTGCCGGTGCGGGGGGCCATTTTGCCATGGCGCGCTCGCCCGCACGTTTAAAGGTGCGTGACAGATCGCGCGCTTCGTCGCCGGCGACCGGTTTGGCGATCAGTCGAACGACGAAATCGCACGCGGGCAGCGTCGGCAGCATCTCCCGGAAACGCTCGCGTACGCAGCGCTTGACGCGGTTGCGGTCGACCGCGCGTGCGAGCAGGCGCTTGGCGATCACCATGCCCAATCGGGGATAGCCCACTTGATTGGGACAGGCCATGACTACGATGCTGTCCGTGCGCGCACGCTGATTGCGGGCAAATACCCGGGCAAAATCGGCCGGGCGGACGAGGCGCGCGTCGTGCAGGCGCACGCCTCCGGTTTTGCCGGGACGCGTATCGATTTAGACAGCCAGGCGGGCGCGGCCCTTGGCGCGGCGCGCGTTGATCACGGCGCGGCCGGCCTTGGTTTTCATGCGGGCGCGGAAACCATGGGTACGCTTGCGGCGAACGGTGGACGGCTGGTAAGTGCGTTTCATCTCGAGTCCTTTCCAAGGCTGCCGGCCGGTTCCGCACGGACAGAACCGGCCGGCACTAAAAAATCTGTTGAAAAACCGCGTATTAGACAGTCCCAACCCCGGGGCTGTCAAGCGCGCGCAGCCAGGCGGCCTGCGCGCCCGGTCTCTTTCGCCTGTGGATAACCTCGCCGAAGGAGAGTAAGATTCGGCGCTTGAATCTCATGCCGCTGACCCCTTCCCGCCTATCGACTATGGATTCCTTCTGGGACCTTTGCCAAGAGCGCTTTCGCGCCAGTTTGACCCAGCAGCAATTCAGCACGTGGATTAAGCCCCTGGTGTTTGAAGACACGGGCAGCGAGGTGCGGATCCTGGCGCCCAACCACTTCGTGATGGACTGGGTGCGCGAAAAATTCGCCGAACATATCGACGGCTGGGCGCAGGAATTCTACGCCCGCCCGGTCTCGATCAATTACGCGCTGGGCAAAAAAGCGACCGCCCCGCGGACGGCGGCACCGGCGCCCCCCGGCGTTGCGCGGGCGCTGGCGGCACCGGCGCCGCCAGCGGTCGGCGGCATGCGCATCAATCCCGCCTTTTCGTTCGATAATTTTGTTTCAGGCCGCGCCAACCAGCTGGCGCGGGCCGCGGCCCTGCAGATTGCCGACAACCCCGGCACCGCCTACAACCCGCTGTTTGTCTACGGCGGCGTCGGGCTCGGCAAGACCCACCTGCTGCAGGCCATCGGCAACACCGTGCGCCAGGCCAACCCCGACGCGCGCATCAGCTATATCCACGCCAACGATTATGTCGACGACGTGGTCAAGGCCTATTTGAACAAGCAGTTCGACGACCTCAAGCGACGCTACATGTCGCTCGACCTGCTGCTGGTCGACGACATCCAGTTCCTCGCCAAGAAGGACCGCACCCAGGAAGAGTTCTTCTATGTGTTCAACTCGCTGATCGAAAACAAGAAGCAGATCGTCATCACCTGCGACACCTTCCCCAAGGAAATCAGCGGGCTCGACGATCGCCTGAAATCGCGCTTCGCCTGGGGCCTGACCGTGGCGGTGGAGCCGCCCGAGCTGGAAATGCGGGTCGCCATCCTGCTGGCCAAGGCGCAGGCCGAAAACATCAAGCTCGACGAGAACGTCGCCTTCTTCATTGCCAAGCAGGTGCGTTCCAACGTGCGCGAGCTCGAAGGCGCCCTGAAGCGGGTGATCGCGTTTTCGCGCTTCCACGAAAAACCGATCTCGCTGGAACTGGTGAAAGAGGCGCTGCGCGACCTGATCGCCTCGACCTCGCGCATCGTGTCGATCGAGAACATCCAGAAGACCGTCGCCGACTTCTACAAGATCAAGGTCGCCGACATGTTTTCGAAGAAGCGCACGCGCAACCTGGCGCGTCCCCGCCAGATCGCGATGGCGCTGGCCAAGGAACTGACCAACCAGAGTCTGCCGGAAATCGGCGAATCCTTCGGCGGGCGCGACCACACGACGGTGATCCACGCCTGCCGCAAGGTGGCCGAACTGCGCGAGACCGAAGCGGACATCGGGCGCGATTATCTGGTGTTGCTGCAAAGCCTGACAGGCTGAGGATGAAATGTGGATAAGACAGGCTCGATCGGCCGGCAAGCGAAAACGCTCCCCAGCTCTCCCGTATCGTACCGCTTTTGCCCACACCCCATAATGGCGACAATGACATGATTCGATTGAGTAAAGAAGCTTATCCCCAGATTTAGGCCGCCTTTATTACGACTTTCAGGAATATATAAATGCTATTAGTACAAAGCGAACGCAATGCCCTGCTGGCTGCCCTGTCGGCAGTTGTGGGCGTGGTGGAACGCCGCCACACCCTGCCCATCCTGTCCAACCTGCTGCTGGAAAAAAAGGCCGGCAAGCTGACGCTGCTGGCCACCGACCTCGAGCTGCAGGTCAGCACCCGGATCGATGCGCCGGGCGGCGAGGATTTCGCGATCACCATCGCAGCCCGCAAGCTGTTCGACATCGTGCGGGCGCTGCCGGACGACGCCAAGCTCAAGCTCGACAGCAAGGACAGCCAGGTCGTGGTCAGTGCCGGCAAGTCGCGCTTCACCCTGCAGACCTTGCCGGCCGCCGATTTCCCGCGGGTCGAAACCGGCGCCGGTCTGGGTAATGCAATCCGACTGCCGCAAAAAACGCTGAAACGCCTGCTGCAGCTGGTGCAGTTCGCCATGGCAAGCCAGGACATCCGCTATTACCTCAACGGCATGCTGCTGGTGCTGGAAGGCAAGCAGCTGCGCGTGGTGGCCACCGACGGCCATCGCCTGAGCTACGCAGAAACCGCATTGGAGACCGAGGGTGAGGCGCGCGAAATCATCATTCCGCGCAAAACCGTGATCGAGCTGTCCAAACTGCTGGGCGACGTCGACGACGCGGTCGAGCTGCGCATCGGCGCTAACCAGGTCACCTTCACCCTGCCCGGCACCGAGCTGGTCACCAAGGTGGTCGACGGCAAGTTTCCAGACTACCAGCGCGTGATCCCCTCCAACCAGCCGCGCCACCTCAAGGCCCGTCGCCAGAACGTGATCCAGGCGCTGCAGCGCGCGGCCATCCTGTCGAACGAAAAATTCCGCGGCGTGCGCCTCGTCATGAGCGAAAACACGCTCGGCATCGTCTGCAACAACAACGAACAGGAAGAAGCCGCCGACGAAATCGAGGTCAGCTACAACGGCGATCCGCTCGATGTCGGCTTCAACGTGACCTACCTGCTCGACGGCCTGGGCGCCGTCAACACCGACGAAATCACGCTGTCGCTCGGCGACGCCAACAGCAGCATGCTGCTCACCAGCGAAGGCGAGCCAGGCTTCAAGTACGTCGTAATGCCGATGCGGATCTGAGCGTGCTGACCAAGCTACCGCCGGACTGCGTGGGCTTCGCCCACCCTACCCCCTTCGCATTGGCCGTAGGGTGGGCGAAGCCCACGCGGAAAACCGGCAACTGGACCCCGGTTTTCCCCCTTACGGGACAAGCGCCACGGCGATGACAGGGTTGTTTTTTTAGACGCTGCCTTGCAGTAGATCCCTAGCAACAACCGACAGGAACACCATGAGCAAGAAACCGGACGACGCAACGCCTGAAAACACCAACGGCGGTTACGACGAAGACAGCATCCAGCAGCTGGAAGGCCTGGAGGCGGTTCGCAAGCGCCCCGGCATGTACATCGGCGACACCTCCGACGGCACCGGCCTGCACCACATGGTGTTCGAGGTGCTGGACAACGCCATCGACGAGGCGCTGGCCGGCTGGTGCGACGACATCAAGGTCATCATCCATCCCGACAATTCGATTTCGGTCAGCGACAACGGCCGCGGCATTCCGGTCGGCGTCAAGTTCGACGACAAGCACGAGCCCAAGCGCAGCGCGGCCGAAATCGTCATGACCGTGCTGCACGCCGGCGGCAAGTTCAACCAGAACAGCTACAAGGTGTCCGGCGGCCTGCACGGCGTCGGCGTGTCGTGCGTCAACGGCCTGTCGAAATGGCTCAAGCTGATCGTGCGTCGCGACGGCAAGAAATACGCGATGACCTTCCACCAGGGCAAGGTGCTCGACCGCCCGATCGAAATCCAGAACGGCGTCGAGGTCTCGCCGATGCAGATCGTCGGCGAGACCGAAGGACGCGGCACCGAAGTGCATTTTCTGGCCGACGAGGAAATCTTCGGCAACGTCGAATTCCATTTCGACATCCTCGCCAAGCGCATCCGCGAACTGTCCTTCCTCAACAACGGCGTCAAGATCGAGCTGATCGACCACCGCGACGGCAAGACCGAAAACTTTGCGCACTCCGGCGGCGTCAAGGGCTTCGTCGAATACATGAGCCGGCTGAAGAATCCGCTGCACCCGAAAATCTTCACCGCGATCGGCGAAAAGGACGGCATGACCATCGAAGTCGCGATGCAGTGGAACGACAGCTATTCCGAAACCGTGCAGTGCTTCACCAACAACATCCCGCAGCGCGACGGCGGCACCCACCTCACCGGCTTGCGCATGGCGATGACGCGCGTGCTGAACAAGTACATCGAGGAAAACGAAGTGGCCAAGAAGGCCAAGGTCGAAACCACCGGCGACGACATGCGCGAAGGCCTCACCTGCGTGCTGTCGGTGAAGGTGCCCGAGCCCAAGTTTTCCTCGCAGACCAAGGACAAGCTGGTGTCGTCCGAAGTGCAGCCGGTGGTGCAGGAAGTCGTCGGCCAGAAACTCGCCGAATTCCTGCTCGAAAACCCCAGCGACGCCAAGCTGCTGTGCGCCAAGATCGTCGACGCCGCGCGCGCCCGCGAGGCCGCGCGCAAGGCGCGCGAGATCACCCGCCGCAAGGGCGTGATGGACGGCCTCGGCCTGCCCGGCAAGCTGGCCGACTGCCAGGAAAAAGACCCTGCGTTGTGCGAAATCTATCTGGTCGAGGGCGATTCCGCCGGCGGCTCCGCCAAGCAGGGCCGCGACCGCAAGTTCCAGGCGATCCTGCCCTTGAAGGGCAAGATCCTCAACGTCGAGCGTGCGCGCTTCGACAAGGTCATCGGCAGCCAGGAGATCGCCACGCTGATCACAGCGCTCGGCACCAGCATCGGCAAGGACGACTACAACCCCGACAAGCTGCGCTACCACCGCATCATCATCATGACCGACGCCGACGTCGACGGCGCCCACATTCGTACATTGTTGTTGACCTTCTTCTACCGCCAGATGCCCGAGCTGGTCGAGCGCGGCCACATCTACATCGCCCAGCCGCCGCTGTACAAGGTCAAGCACGGCCGTTCCGAGCGCTACATCAAGGACGAGCACGCGCTGAAAGAGCACCTGATGGCCGAGGCCATGAAGGACGCCGAACTCACGCCGATGGACGGCGCCATGCCGATCGCTGGCGACGCGCTGGAAACCCTGGCGCGCGAATACTTCCTCGCCGAAGCGGTGAGCGATCGCCTGGCGCGCCTGCTGCCGGACGACGTGCTGCAGGCCCTGATGCGCATCCCCCGGCTGAGCCTCGCCGACAGCGGCGCCGCGATGATGGCCGAGGCCAGCCTGGGCGCCGCGCTGGACGCGCAGAAATACGAAGTCGCCGCCGAATACCTTGCCGAAACCGACAGTCACCGCCTGCGCATCACGCGTCACGCCCACGGCAATGCGCACGTCAGCTTCCTCGAAGCCGACCTGCTCGAGACCGGCGACTACAACCAACTGGTCAAGGTCGGCGACCTGCTGCGCGACCTGATCGGCCTCGGCGCCCGCGCCAAGCGCGGCGAAAAGGAAAGCCCGGTGCAAAGCTTCCGCGAAGCGATGGACTGGTTCCTCGCCGAAGTGAAGCGCGGCATGAGCATCCAGCGCTACAAGGGCCTGGGCGAAATGAACCCGGCCCAATTGTGGGAAACCACCATGGATCCCAAAGTGCGCCGCCTGATGAAAGTGCAGATCGACGACGCGATCGCCGCCGATCAGATTTTCACCACGCTGATGGGCGACGACGTCGAGCCGCGCCGCGCGTTCATCGAGACCAATGCGCTGGGCGTGCGCAACCTTGACGTGTAAGCGGGCAGGCTCTCAGAATATTGAGAAAATTCTTAACACTTGAGAATCAAACAGGCCTACCAATTTGGTAGGCCTGTTTTGTTTGTGGCTGTCCGGTTTTCGGCCAGGAGTGGACGCGCTGGGACCTAAACTAGCAGTCTCTTGTTCGGCGAGGCCGTGTGGAAACTCTCAGGAAGTCGATGTTGAAGACGGGGTGAGCCGGACCAACTTGCGATGATTGCTGGAATCGTCGAATTTCCGTTGTTTGTTTGGGAGGTAAAACAGGCCTTCAGGCCTTGATCGCCGCCATCAGGGTTGTCATTCCAACGATCTGTATCACCCGCTTCAGGTTGTAGGCGAGGACATGCAAGCTCATCTCGGTTTGCACATGCTCAAGGGTGCGCATCAGGAAGTGTCTTGCCCCCATCCAGAACTTGATGGTGCCAAAGGGATGCTCGACCGTCTGTCTCCGGATGCGCATTACATTCGGTTTGCCGTCCAGCCGCTTTTGCATCGCTTCGAGCACAGCCTCGTGCTCCCAGCGGCTGACACGGCGGTAGTCGCTTGGCGTGCACTGGGCCTTGATGGGACAGCGTGGGCAGTCCGAACTCCAGTAGCGGTGTATGAGATAGTCTTTCTCCATCCGGCTGAAGCGTCGGATGAGTTGGCTGCCCGCCGGGCAGCGGTAGGTATCGGTATCGGGCTGATAGACAAAGTCCGATTTGTCGAACCGGCCCTCGGCCTTGGCCTCCGACGTCATCGGTTTGGAGACGTAGGCAGTAATGCCCGCCTGGTCACAAGCCAGAACCTCATCGCCGTTGAAGTAGCCCCGGTCCGCGATGGCCTGAAGTTCCTGACCCGGCATGATCTCTTGGGCCTGCTTTGCCATCCTGGCCAACTGTCGTCGGTCCGAACCGATGTTGGTCACTTCATGCGTCACGATCAAATGGTGCTCGGTCTCCACCGCGGTTTGCACGTTGTAGCCCACCAGTCCACGACTGGTGCTGGTGGCCATGGCCCGTGCATCGGGATCGGTCAGGGAGACCTGACCGCCTGAGGCCTCCAGTTGCGCTTGCATTCCCTTGAGGTCACGCATTTCACGCTTCAAGGTCTCGATCTTCCGGCTCAGATGGGCCGTCTTGGTTTCCGTCACCTCGGACGGATTGCGATCTGCCGTCTCGATCGCTACCAGGTATTCATCGATGCTACGCTCGATCTCCTTCACCCGCTTGTCCACCTTGGCACGGGTGAAGTTGCGGTCATGTGCGTTCACCGCCTTGAACTTGCTGCCATCAATGGCGACGATGGCTTGGGTGAACAGATTGAGCCGCCGGCACAGCAGAACGAACTCGCGGCAAACATTGCGGATCGCCTGGCCGTTGTCGTGACGGAAGTCAGCTATGGTCTTAAAGTCGGGTGAGAGCTTGCCAGTGAGCCACATCAACTCGACGTTGCGCTGAGTCTCCCGCTCCAGCCGCCGGCTGGACTGAATGCGATTGAGATAACCGTACAGGTAGAGCTTGAGAAGAACCGAGGGATGATAGGAAGGCCGCCCCGTAACCGCAGGCGCCACTCCTGCAAAGCCCAGCGCGCCCAGATCCAATGCGTCAATGAAGGCTTCAACGGCTCGTACTGGGTTGTCCTCAGCGATGTAGTCGTCCAGACAATCCGGAAACAAAGTGATCTGTGCCCGGTCTTCGCCTTCGATGAATCGCTTCATGTCCGCATTTCCCCTCTGATACTACTGCGACCAGTTTAGGAAATTTTGGTGGGGTTTTCACACAGCCTCGCCGAGAACCTGCCGGTTCCAGTGCCGAGTCTGGCCGGCCGCTCAGGGTCGGGTGCCGTCCTT
>JAKACL010000081.1 GCA_021821425.1 Pseudomonadota bacterium | reverse complement strand
GGAAGACGCCGAGGTCGAAGGCCATCGCCGAGGCGAGCTCGAATTCGCCGACGAGGGGCCAGTCCATGTGGCCGTAGGTCGAGGTGAGGAAGGGGTAGCCGAACAGCCAGCTGGCCAGGCCGGTCACGGTGGCGATGCCGAGGCCCCAGGCCACCAGCGGGTGGCTGTCGGACGCCATGCGCTGGTGTGTCCACACCGCCCCGCTGGCGAGATACTGCACGATCAGCGCGACCGCGGTGATCAGGCCGGCGATGAAGCCGCCGCCCGGCTGGTTGTGGCCGCGCAGGAGGATGAACACCGCAACCAGCAGTGCCAGCGGCAGCAGGATGCGCGTCAGCGTCGCCATGATGGGCGGATAGGCATCGTTATCCCACGGGCGCCCGGCGGTGTCGCGCGTCGGCGCCGCCAGCTGCAGGCCCTGCAGCATCGCCACGATGCCGAGTCCGGCCAGCGCCAGCACGGTGATTTCGCCGAGCGTGTCGAACCCGCGAAAGTCGACCAGGATGACGTTGACCACGTTGCTGCCGCCGCCGCCCGGCACACTGTTTTCGAGGTAGTAGCCGGCGATGGTGTCGTAGGGCCGGGTCAGCACCGCCCAGGCCAGCGCCGCGGTGCCGGCGCCCGCCGTGAGCGCGATCGCGCCGTCGCGCCAGAGTCGCGTGCGGTCCTTCTCCGGCGCGACCTGCTGCGGCAGGAAGTAGAGCGCCAGCAGCAACAGGACGATCGTGACGATCTCGACCGACAGCTGGGTCAGCGCCAGATCGGGCGCCGAGAACTTGATGAAGGCGAGCGACACCACCAGTCCCACCACGCCGAGGGTGATCAGCGCGACCAAGCGCTGCCGGTGCAGCCACACGGTGGCCAGCGTGGCGGCGATCAGCGTGGCGGCGGCAATCAGGCTGACGGCATCGAGCGGCAGGCCTTCGCGGCTGCCGGCCATCGGCGTGCCGCCCGCCAGCCACGGCGCGACCCCCAGCACCAGCGCCGCCATCAGCAGGAAAAATACCTGGCGCTGCAGCGAGCCGGTGTCGATCAGACGGGTGAGCGCGCGCGCCCGCGTGAACAGGCCCTCCTGCAACGCGTTGTAGACGATGCGCGCGTCAGCACGGCCGATGCCGTGCTCGTGCCAGTGCGTGAGCGGGCGCCGCACCAGATAGATCAGCGTGCCGCCGAGCAGTGCGAAGAGGCTCATGACCAATGCCGGATTGATGCCGTGCCACAGTGCCAGGTGGTACTCGGGCAGCGGCGTCTGCAGGGTGTCCGCGGCCGCCACCGCGAGCAGCGGCGCAACCGTCAGCGCCGGTGCGATGCCGACCACCAGGCACAGCACCACCAGGATCTCCACCGGCACCTTCATCCAGCGCGGCGGCTCGTGCGGCGTGCGCGGCAGGTCGGTTGGCTCGCCGTTGAAGAACACCTCATGGATGAAGCGGATCGAGTAGGCCACCGCCAGTGCGCCAGCCAGCGTCACCAGCACGGCCAGCGTCCAGCCGCCGAGGTGGTCGGCGGAAATGTGCGCGGCTTCGGCAAAGAACATTTCCTTGGAGAGGAAACCGTTCAGGAGCGGTACCCCGGCCATCGCCGCGGCGGCCACCATCGCCAGCGTCGCGGTGTAGGGCATGAATTTCCACAGGCCATTGAGCCGTCGCATGTCGCGCGTGCCGGCCTCGTGGTCGATGATGCCGGCGGCCATGAACAGCGAGGCCTTGAAGGTGGCGTGGTTGATGATGTGGAACACGCCGGCCACCGCCGCCAGCGGCGTCGACAGGCCGAACAGCAGCGTGATCAGGCCGAGGTGGCTGATGGTCGAGTACGCCAGCAGGCCC
The DNA here is from genome assembly GCA_021821425.1 of Pseudomonadota bacterium. The sequence continues at coordinate 8,742 of JAKACL010000081.1, read as the reverse complement.
TTGAGGTCGTGCTTGAACAGCGCGACGTAGGCGCCGAGCAAGAGCGTGGCCAGCCCCGCGCCGGAGACCAGCCAAAACCATTCAGGCGTACCGGAAAGCGCGGGATAGAGCCTCGCCAGCAGGAACACGCCGGCCTTCACCATGGTCGCCGAATGCAGGTAGGCCGACACCGGGGTGGGCGCGGCCATCGCGTGCGGCAGCCAGAAGTGGAAAGGGAACTGCGCCGACTTGGTGAACACGCCGAGCAGGATCAGCACCAGCGTCGGCACATAGAGCGGATGTTCGCGAATCAGATCGCCGGAGGCGAACACGTCGGACAGTTCGTAGCTGCCGACGATGTGGCCGAGCAGCAGGAAACCGCCCAGCATCGTGAAGCCGCCGAGCCCGGTGACCGCCAGTGCCATCCGCGCGCCCTGGCGCGCTTCCTCGCGATGCTGCCAGTAGCTGATCAGCAGGAAGGACGACAGCCCGGTCAGCTCCCAGAAGATCAGCAGCTGGATCAGGTTTTCCGACAGCACGATGCCGAGCATCGAGCCCATGAACAGCATCAGGTAGCTGTAGAAGCGTCCCATGCTGTCGCGCTCCGACAGGTAGTAGCGCGCGTACAGCACGATCAGTAATCCAATACCGAGGATCAGCCCGGCAAACAGCAGCGACAGGCCGTCGAGACGGAACGCAAGGTTGAGTCCCAGCGCGGGCATCCAGTCGTGCTGCTGGATCAGCGTGGTACCGGCGATGGGCAGGTGCGCGGACGGCGCCAGCAACGCCAGCGCAGCCAGCGTGACGGCGCCGGTCGCCCACGCCGAAAGCGAACGCCCGTAGCGGGACGCCAGCGCAACCAGGGCTGCGCCCGCGAACGGGGTCATTACGGCGAAGAACAGCGTCATCGATCGGAGTGTGGGGGAGGCCGGTACAGGGGCCGACGGACGCGTCATTCTAGCGTGACTCGCGGTCACCCAGAACCTGCGGCCCGTATCGGCACCGCGCGATGCGCCTTCAGTCGAGGCTGGGATTCGAGGCAGTCGGGGCGTGTTCTGGCGTGACATGTCCTGCGCCTCCTCGTCGTAGCATGAAACAAGCCGGCCGTATGCCGATCGATCTGTCCTAAGGGGAAGCGGGCCCAACCGTTCCTCAATGGCCGAACGGAATGCGGGATGCGCAGGCGGAAGGCGCATGCGATCCGTGGCAGGCGGGCAGGCGGGCAGGCGAGTGCGGGACGTCCATCGCGTGCGTCATCGTGAAGTGCTGCAACCTTAAAGCCGCCCGGAGTCGGTGCAACGTGGCGCCCAGCCCGGCGACCAAACTTGCGCAGAAATAAGGTTTTGTGCAAATATAAATAAGCGCTCCGCCCGTCGCCCTTGCTGGTCCGTGGGGGTGTCGAGCGGGTGTGCGTCCCTGCGCAGCCTGCTGCCGCTCCAGATTTTCAGTCACCGCCTCCACGCCGCGCCTGTTTCGCCGTGCGGCAGCTGGCCGCCCTCCGTCACGCGGGAAAGGAGAACGCTTGAAACACGCACACTGGACATGGCCCGCGACGCTGGGCCTGCTGTCGGGCACGGCATTGGCCGACAGCGTCGTGCTCGACAACGGCGACCGACTGAGCGGCACGGTGCTGCAGATGACGGCGGAAGCGCTGGAGATCGCAACGCCATATGCCGGCACGCTCAATTTGCCGCGGACGCGCGTGCGCCGCATCGAGACCGATGCGGCAGTGCGGGTGCGGCTGGTCGACGGAACCGAACTCGATGGCCAGCTGCAGGGCGCCGATGCAGGCCAGCTACGGGTGCGCATCGGCAGCCTGGCGGAAACTGCGCCGCTCGCGCTCGATCGCGTGGCCGCGATCAATCCGCCGCGTCATCCCGGCCGCGTCGTGCTGACGGGCCGCGCATCGGCGGGCGGCAGTTTCATGCAGGGCAATACCGACGCGCAGACCCTGCACCTGTCGGGCGAACTGGTGGCGCGCAAACCGACGCAGCGCGTCACTCTCGACGGCGAACTCAACGAGGCCGAGCAGGACGGCACGCGCAGCGCGTCGAACTGGCGGCTCGGCATGAAGGTCGATCACTTCATCGACTCGCGCACCTATTTCTACGCCAACACCCGCTTCGACCACGACAGCCAGGCCGGCCTCGATCTGCGCAGCACGCTCGGCGCCGGCGCCGGCCGCCAGCTGATCGACCGCGAGGACCTGACGCTGTCGATCGAGGGTGGCGCCAGTCTGGTGAACGAGGATTACGCCAGCGCCGTTGACCAGCGCTTTCCCAGCGCGCGTACGGCGCTCAAATACGAGCAGACATTCTGGCAGGGGCGACTGACGCTGTTCCACCACAGCGATTTTTTGCTCAGCCTGGAATCGCTCGACGACTATCTCTATCAAAGCCGGACCGGACTCAGGCTGCCGGTCGGCAACGGGCTCAGCCTCGGCACGCAAGTCAACCTCGATTACGACGCGGTGCCGGCGGCCGGCAAGGACACGACCGACACAGCGCTGATTTTCAAGCTGGATTACACAATCTGACGGGGAATCTTTGGCTGGCCAAGTCGCATAAATAAATTATTGTTCAATATTGTTTTGGTAAACGTGAACCATGAATACGCCGACTGAAATGCGCACCCTGCGACCGTCCGACGACAGTGGCCCTGCGGCAGACCAGACCGTGATCGCCTTTGGCGAAACCCTGGTCGACCAGTTCCGGGACCGCAACGTGCTGGGCGGTGCGCCCTTCAACGTGGCGTGCCATCTGCGCGCGCTGGGGGCGTATCCGGTGCTGGTGACACGCGCCGGCAAGGATGCGCTGGGCGACCAGCTGCAGCAGGCGATGACCGAGCGCGGACTGGACATGCAGGGCGTGCAGCGCGATCCGGGGCGGCCGACCGGACGCGTCAAGGTGACCGAAACCGACAACGGGCACGACTTCGACATCCTGTCGGATCAGGCCTACGACCACATCCATCCGAGTCTGGCGCGCATGGTGGGCCTATCCTCACATCCCCAAATCATCTACTTCGGTACGCTGTCTCAACGCAGCGATTCGCGTCGAGCCTTGCATGCGCTGCTTGGCGCGGTCGAGGCCTGCGCGTTTCTCGACGTCAATCTGCGCGATCCATGGGTGGATGCCGACACGTTGCGCTGGTCGCTGCAGCGGGCCGATGTGGTCAAGCTGAACGAGGATGAACTCATCCGCATCAGCGACTTGCTGGCACTGGATGGCGCCACCCCTCGGGCGCGCGCCGGCGTGCTGGTGTCGGGTTTCGCCCTCGAGCGCGTGGTGGTGACGCGCGGCGCCGACGGGGCCTGGACGCTCGACAATGCTGGCCGGATGGAATCGGTGCAAGGCCAGCCGCTGTCGCAGCTGGTCGACACCGTGGGGGCTGGCGATGGCTTTGCCGCCATTTTCATCCTCGGCATGCTGCGCGGCTGGCCGCTTGCGATGTGTCTTGCGCGCGCCGATGCCTTTGCCCGCGCGTTGTGCCAGATCCGTGGCGCAGTGCCGGATACGCTGGATTTCTACCGGCCGTTCATACGCGGCTGGCAACTGGACAGGGAGGGGGTTCGTGCGTGATCTCTACGTGCTGATGCTCAGTGTGCATGGCCTGATGCGCGGGCACGACCTCGAACTCGGACGCGATGCCGACACCGGCGGACAGACACTGTATGTGATCGAACTGGCGCGGGCGCTGGGGCGGCATCCGCGGGTCGCACAGGTCGACGTGCTCACGCGCCTGATCGACGACCCCGCGGTGTCGCCCGACTATGCGGCACCGATTGAAATGCTGGGCGAACGCGCCCGTCTGGTGCGGCTGCCCTTCGGGCCCCGGCGCTACCTGCGCAAGGAAAGCCTGTGGAACCATCTCGATCAGCTGGTCGATCGCACCATCAGCCATCTGCGGCAACAGCCGCGCCTGCCCGACATCATCCACAGCCACTACGCCGATGCCGGCCATGTGGGCGTGCAGCTGTCGCAGCTGCTCGGCATTCCGCTGGTGCACACCGGCCATTCGCTGGGGCGCTGCAAGCGCCAGCGCCTGCTCGACCATGGCCGCCGTGCGCAGACGGTCGAACGGCAGTTCAATTTTGTGCGCCGCATCGCTGCCGAAGAGGCCGCGCTGGCGCAGGCCTCGCTGGTGGTGACCAGCACCGCGCAGGAAAGCGTCGAGCAATACGGCCTCTACCATAATCACCAGCCGTCGCGCATGGCGGTGATTCCGCCCGGCACCGACACCTCGCGCTTTGCGCCGCCCGGACGCGAGCCGATTCCGCCGCACGTGCCGGCGCTGGTCGACCGCTTTCTCACGCAGCCGAAAAAACCGCTCATCCTCGCCATCTGCCGCCCCGAAGTGCGCAAGAACCTGGGCCGGCTGGTGGCCGCTTACGGCGAATCGCCCGAACTGCGCGAACGCGCCAACCTCGCCATCGTTGCCGGCAACCGCGACGACATCCGCACCCTGGACGAGGCGCAGGCCGAGGTGTTGAAGGACCTGCTGCTCGACGTCGACCGCTACGACCTGTGGGGCAGCGTCGCGCTGCCGAAGCAGCATCAGCCGGACGACATCCCCGCGCTCTACCGGCTGGCGGCGCAGCGGCGCGGCGTGTTCGTCAATCCGGCCCTGACCGAACCGTTCGGCCTGACGCTGATCGAGGCGGCGGCGAGCGGCCTGCCGGTGGTCGCCACCCGCGACGGCGGCCCGCCCGACATCCTGGCGCACTGCGAAAACGGCGTACTGGTCGATCCGCTCGATCCCGCCGACATCGCGCGCGGCCTGCTCGCCGTGGTGTCGGACGCGCGCACCTGGCAGCGCTATGCGCGGCGCGGCATCAACGGCGTGGCCCATCACTACACCTGGGATGCCCATGTCGACAAATACCTGCGGGCGATCGACCGCGTGGTCTATCGCAGCCGCAAGCAGGTGCGGCGCGAGCGCGTGGCGCAGCAGCTGCAGCACAACCCCATGCCCTACGTACAGCGCATGCTGGTGAGCGACATCGACAACACCCTGATCGGCGATCGCGCCGGCCTCGCCGCGCTGGTGCGCGTGTTGCGCGAGCGGCCGCCCAGCGACGGCTTCGGTGTGGCCACCGGGCGCCATCTGCCGAGCGCGCTCGAGGTGCTGCGGCAGTCGCGGGTGCCACTGCCCGATGTTCTGATCACCGCGGTCGGCAGCGAGATTCATTACGGCCCCGACCTGCGTCCCGATGTCGGCTGGCAACGCCATATCCAGCATCTGTGGCGGCGTGATGCGCTCGCTGCCTTGTTCGAGGATATGCCCGGCCTCACGCTGCAGTCGGACGACCAGCAAAGCGAATACAAGCTGAGCTTTTATGTCGATCCGGCCACCATGCCCAGCCTGCGCGAGATCGACATGCGGCTGCGCGCGCATCGCCTGCGCGCCAACCTGATTTATTCGCATCAGGCCTATCTCGACGTTCTGCCGATTCGCGCGTCCAAGGGTCAGGCCATCCGTTATCTGGCCTATAAATGGGGTTTGCCGCTGCGCGCCTTCCTGGTGGCGGGCGATTCCGGCAACGACCTGGAAATGCTGGTGGGCGACACGCAGGCCGTCGTCGTGTCCAACCACAGCGTCGAACTGGAAAAGCTGCGTGGCATGGACCAGGTGTATTTCGCCGACACGCCGTGCGCCTCCGGCATTCTCGAAGGCATGGCGCATTACGGTTTTGTCGGCGGGACCTTGCCCGTCCCGCAGCCGGAAGCCGCCTGATCCCATATTCCAAGACCCCGGAGGTCGCATGATCGATGCTTTGAAAACCTGGACAACCGACCACCGCGATCCGGTGGGTGCCTACCTGCGCAATTGCTTTGCCGACAATCGCGCGCTGCTGCTGCAGAGCGACCTGTGCCATGTGTTCGATTCGCTGGCGCGTGAATACGAGATCGACCTGAAGGGCACCCCGCTGCACCAGGCGGTGCGACATTTCCAGGAAGGCGTGTTCCAGCAGCCGTGGGCCTATTTCGCGCTGCGCGAGGGCGCCGGCCGCTGGCATTACCTGCGCATACACCAGGAGCAGCTGGCGCCGGAGCGCGTATCGGTGAGCGAGTTTCTGGCGTTCAAGGAGACACTGGTGAAGCCGGCGACCACAGGCGACAGCGTGCTGGAAATCGATTTCGAGCCCTTCGGCCGCCATGTGCCGCGGCTGCAGGAAACGCGTTCGATCGGGCAGGGCGTGTTGCATCTCAACCGTGCACTGGCGAGCGCGATGTTCACCCGTCCCGAGGTGGGACAGGCCAAGCTGCTGCATTTTCTGCGCATGCACAAGATCGACGGCCAGCAGCTGATGCTGGCGCCGCATATCGGCGATGTGGAGACCTTGCGCACTGCGTTGCGCGGGGCACGCCAGCAGCTCGATGCGCTCGACCCCGAATCGCCGTGGTCGGCATGCGCAGCGGCGCTGGGTGCGCTGGGATTCGAGCCTGGCTGGGGCGCGACGGCGGGCCGGGCGAGCGATACCATGAGCCAGCTGGTCGACATTCTGGAGGCACCGTCGCCCGCTGTGCTGGAGGCCTTTCTTGCACGCATCCCGATGATTTCGCGCCTGCTGATCGTGTCGCCGCACGGCTATTTTGGCCAGGACAATGTGCTGGGGCGTCCCGACACCGGCGGTCAGGTGGTCTACATCCTCGACCAGGTGCGCGCGCTGGAACACGAGATGCGCGCGCGCATGGCGATCCAGGGCGTGGCGGTCGACCCGCAGATCGTCGTCGTCACCCGCCTGATCCCCGAGGCCGACGGCACCACCTGCAACCAGCCGCTGGAAAAAATCCAGGGTACCGACCATGCGTGGATCGTGCGGGTGCCCTTTCACCACGCCAACGGCGACGTCGTGCAGCAATGGGTGTCGCGCTTCGAGATCTGGCCGTATCTGGAAACCTTCGCGCATGACGTCGAGCACGAGGTGCTGGCAAAATTCGGCGGCCGTCCGGACCTGATCATCGGCAACTATTCCGACGGCAACCTGGTGGCGAGCCTGCTGTCGACGCGCATGGGCGTGACGCAGTGCAACATCGCCCATGCGCTGGAGCAGACCAAGTACCTGCACTCGGCCTTGTACTGGGAGGACAACGAAGCGACCTATCACTTCGCCTGCCAGTACACCGCGGACCTTATCGGCATGAACCACGCCGACTTCATCATCACCAGCACCTACCAGGAAATCGCCGGCACGCCGGACAGCATCGGCCAGTACGAAAGCTACCGCGCGTTCACGATGCCGGGGCTGTACCGCGTGGTCAACGGCATCGACCTGTTCGATCCCAAGTTCAACATCGTGTCGCCGGGCGCCGATGCGGCAGTGTATTTTCCCTACACCGAGACGGCGCGCCGGATGCATTCGCTGATGCCGGAAATCGACCGGATGCTCTACGCGGCCGATCCCGGCGTGCCGTATCGCGGCCACTTCGCCGATCCCGACAAGCCGCTGATCTTCACCATGGCGCGGCTCGACCGCATCAAGAACCTGTCCGGCCTGACCGAATGGTTTGGCGCCTGCGAGCGCCTGTCCGACATGGCCAACCTGCTGGTGATCGGCGGCCACGTCGATGCGTCCGCCTCGGGTGACGAGGAGGAACGCGCCGAGATCGAACGCATGCACGGATTGATGGACCAGTACCGGCTCGATGGCCGCATGCGCTGGCTTGGTGCCCGCCTCGACAAGAACCTGGCCGGCGAGCTGTATCGGCATATCGCCGACCGCCGCGGCCTGTTCGTGCAGCCCGCCCTGTTCGAGGCCTTCGGCCTCACGCTGATCGAGGCGATGGCGTCCGGCCTGCCGGTATTCGCCACCCGCTACGGCGGCCCGCTGGAAATCATCCAGCACGGCATCTCCGGCTTTCATATCGACCCCAACGAGGGTGCGGACGCAGCCACCGCGATGGCCGACTTCCTTCAGCAATGCGAGCAGGATCCGGGAAAATGGGAGCGCGTGTCCGAGGGCGCGTTGGCGCGGGTGGCGGCACGCTATACCTGGCAGCTGTATGCCGAGCGCATGATGACGCTGTCGCGCATCTACGGTTTCTGGAAGTTCGTTAGCAATCTGGAGCGTGGCGAGGCCGGCCGCTACCTGCAACTGTTTCACCACCTGCAATACCGACCGCTGGCACGTGCCGTGGGCGAACGCTGAAAGGGCAGCACTCGATGGCGACTCTGGATTTCATGCAAGCGCAACTGGGCGAATGGCGCGGGCTTGCCCTCACGCTGGTGAATGTCGTCATCATCCTGGCGCTGTCGTGGCTGGCGTTGCGGCTGTCGCGCAAGGGGTTGGCGCGGCTGCGCGCGCGTATCCAGGAGGGCGGACTGGCCGACCTGGAACGGGTCAAGCGGCTGAACACGCTGGAGCAGGTGTTCCGCTATGCCATCGCCGTGATCATCACCCTGGTCACAGGCATGCTGGTGCTGTCCGAACTCGGCATCTCGATCGCGCCGATCCTCGCTGCGGCAGGCGTGCTCGGCATCGCCATCGGTTTCGGCGCGCAGAGCCTGGTCAAGGACTATTTCACCGGGCTGTTCCTGCTGCTGGAAAACCAGGTGCGCCAGGGCGACGTGGTGGAAGTGGCCGGCAAGGGCGGACTGGTCGAGGAAATGACGCTGCGCTACATCCGGCTGCGCGATTACGAGGGCAGCGTGCATTACGTGCCGAACGGCACCATCGACAGCGTCACCAACCGCAGCCGCGGCTTTGCCTATGCCGTGATCGACATTGGCGTGGCCTACCGGGAGGACGTCGACGAGGTC
>JAKACL010000080.1 GCA_021821425.1 Pseudomonadota bacterium | reverse complement strand
TCAGCCAGTTCCAGCTCGCGAAGTCGCTCGACGCCGTGGTGGAAGACTGCGTCAACGCCGTGGGCGTGGACGTCAACACCGCCTCGGCGCCGCTGCTGGCGCGCGTCTCAGGTTTGAGCAGCGGCGTGGCCCAGTCCATCGTGGCCTTCCGCGACGCCAGGGGCAGATTCGCCAGCCGCGCGCAACTCATGGACGTGCCGCGCCTGGGCGAGAAGACCTTCGAGCAGGCCGCGGGCTTTTTGCGCATCATGGGCGGCGACAATCCGCTCGACGCCTCCGCCGTGCACCCCGAATCCTATCCGCTGGTCGAGCGCATCCTTACCGACATCAAACAGGATTTGAAAGCCGTCATCGGCAACGACAGCTTGCTGAAAAAACTCAGCCCGGCCAAATACACCGACGAGAAATTCGGCCTGCCCACCGTCAGCGACATCCTGAAAGAACTGGAAAAGCCCGGCCGCGACCCGCGTCCCGAGTTCATCACCGCCAGCTTCAAGGAAGGCGTCGAGACCCTGGCCGACCTCAAGCCCGGCATGGTGCTGGAAGGTGTCGTCACCAACGTCGCCGCCTTCGGCGCCTTCGTCGACATCGGCGTGCACCAGGACGGGCTGGTGCACATCTCGGCGCTGTCCGACAATTTCGTGAAAGACCCGCACAGCGTGGTCAAGGCCGGCCAGATCGTGAGGGTGAAAGTGCTGGAAGTGGACGAGAAGCGCAAGCGCATTGCGCTCACCATGCGCATGGGCGATGCGCATGGGCAGGGGTCAGGCAAGCCGCAAGGCGCGCCGCGCGATACGCGTGGTGGAAAGCATGCAGGCGCCAAACCCAACCGCGACCAGGCCTCGATGGGTGGCGCCATGGCGGCGGCGCTTGCGAAGCTGAAGGGGTGAACGGGTTTTTGAGAAATAAAAGGCCAGACTTGTAGTCTGGCCTTATCGCCACGTCAATATTTTCAGAGCCGGAAAATCCTTTTCGCGTTCTGATGCGAGACTTTCTCGGCCGTGGCCTTGCTCAGGTTGGCAAGCAGGTCCCTGCGGATGGTCTCGACCACGGCATCGAACTGCTCCCAATCATGCACATCGTCGATGCCGACCATGAAGCGGTCCGGCATGTCCTCGATCAGTTGACGCCATTCTTCCTTGATGCCGGATCGGTCCCAGATAATGACATTGTGGTCTTTGCCTTTTTCCTGTGGCGGAGAGCGCCAGGCCAGATTGCAAACGGCATTGGGCGTCTTGTTCAGGAAGTCGCGCATCCTGGCCGCGGTGGCGTCCTTGCCGCAGTGGCCCATCACCAGCACCCCATTCGGGTTGGAGGCCGCGAGCCGGCTCAATTGCTCAAAGGTGTCATCGTCCTGCTGCAGTTGCGCGTGCACCAGCATGGGAATATTGCTGCTGGCGGCAAGATTGAACAAGGCCTGCATGGCGGTTGAATTCCCGTCGATCTTCCACCGGCGCCACGCTTCCCTTGCGGAGGACTTGGAGTTCACGAAAATTTCCGAGATGACGCGCACATTGCCGTCCGACATGGCACGCTTGATATGGCCGAACGACTCCTGGAACTGGGGGTTGTCCGCATTTTCGATTGCGTCTTTCCCGCCTTTCTTGAAGGCAGTAAGCATTTGCCCGCCTTCGGCACGGATGTAGCGATCCCCCAATGCGCTGGCGAATTCGGCATTGCGCGGCGTCCCTACGGTGTGCGCGCCGCCGATGTGCAGGATGTTGTTCCTGTTGATGCGGGCCAGCAAATCCTGCGGCGTCATGAATGGCATGGGATGAAAGTGCGTGTCGATGATGGGCAACTCCATCGCCAGCTTTTCCCCGATCGGCTCGGCGGTTGCAGTGGCGGGCAGCCCGAGCATGAATGACAGGGCCGCAATTCTGACGTGTCGGCATTGCATGGTTTTTCTCCCCTCGTCGTGTCCGGCTTATTGCAGTGCGCCTAGCCAGGCCAGGATTTCCTCGGCTGCCGCTCCGGGCACCCCGGTGTGATCGGCCTCGACGGTCACGAACTTGCTGTTGGGGTGGGAGGGTGCCTTATGGAAGAAGTATTCCGGGCCCTTCGCGTTTTTCTCGCGGCTGCCGACGATGACCAGCAGCGGCAGCGGCTTCTTGAACGCGGCAGCGTTCTTGGGCATCACCGCTGGGCCATCCGGGTCGAACCAGCTGAGATACACCTCGGGCGTGGCGGAGACGGTCGAGCGCTTGCCCTGGTCGTTGTCGCCGAACTCGTGTTTTTCCCGGCCCTTGCCTTCCTCGATCAGCGCCTTCGCGCGACTCACGCTCGCTGCCGCGCTGTCGCGGAATTTACCGAGTTCGGGTACGTGCCCCGGCGCCAGTGCGATGATGCCGTCCGCGCCCTCGCGGTGGGCGGCGTAGCCCAGCGCAGCATTCGCGCCCTGGCTCTGGCCGGCAACAATGACCTTCTTCGCGCCTTTCTGTCTGAGCTCCTGCACGATCCGGTCGATCTCGCTCATCGACTCGTCATAGCTGGCGTCATAGATGCGATTGCGCGACCAGCCCATTTCGGGGACGCTGACCAGATAGCCCTTGGCCTCCAGTGCCGCCGCCAGGTTCTGCATGCCCAGTCCGGATGGCATGCTGGCCTTGCCGTGCAGCAGGATGACCCCGACTTCACCCGACCATGCGCAAGGCGCAGCGATAGCCGTCACCAATGCGAAAAACAGCGAAAACAACCTCAACATGGATTCCTCCTCATTGAATACCTGACGGTTCTCACAAGCGACCGGGACAAATGCCTGTCGACTGCACACCCTGTGCATCGTGCTCCTGGCCCACCTGAGCGGGCCAGTACATCAACGATTTGCCGGATGCGTTTAGAAATCCTTGCCGTTGACAAAGCTGTTCCACTTCAGCAGGGTCTTCCCGCTGCTGGCGTGGTTTCGGTCGTATGTTCCGTCACCATTGCTGACGATTCGGGCACAGCCGCCGGCTATGCCATCAACGCATTGGGTGCCGTCATCATTGACCTTCCAGGTGCCTTCAGCGACCTGGCCATTTTCAAAGCGATACACTTTTCCGTCCGGGGAAAAATAATTTTTCAAGGTCGCACCGTCGCTGACCCTTACACCGGCTACGGTCTTGTCCGTGAGCAGAGCCCGGACTGCTCCGGCATCGAGCGTTTCGGCAGCCTGGGAAGATGCCGAAACAAGCATCAAGCCAGCAAGCGCAAGTACGGTTGTTTTCATGTTTGATTTTCCCCTCTGTCATTGCCACAAACTCTAGTGCCAATGTTGCTCACACTTGTGCGCCCTTGTGGCGCAAGCGCAGTGCCTTTGCCTGGACTTGTGTCATGCGGCGTGTCTGAAAGAATCAGAAATTCGCTTCTTCCACCTGCAGCCAGACGGTGTTGATGTTGCCGCCCATCATGTCGTCGAAGCGCGCCATGCTCTGCCACCTCGCCAGGTCGAGCTTCTTGCGCACGTCGGCCTCCGCGCCGCCGGCCTTGTAGATATCCTCGACCGTCTTGTAGAAGTCCGCGATCAGGTCGCGGAACCCGGCCACGTCCTGGCGCTGCATCAGCGGACCATGGCCGGGCATCACGGCTTTCAGCGGCAGCTTGAGGATCTGCTCGTCCACCACGGCGATCCAGTTCTTGAGGTTGCCGTCGCGGAAGCTGGGGTTGATGTGGTGCACCAGGATGTCGCCGGACGCGAGCACGCCGTCGTCCGGCAGCCACACCATCATGTCGCCTTCGGTGTGCGCGGTCCCGGTCGAGATCAGCTCCAGTTTTACGCCATCGATCTCCATCGCCTGCCTGGCGCCCAGGGCGACGGTGGTGTGCGGCACCACCGGGCTGGTGTTGCGCAGGTTCCTGCCGGTGTTGCGCTCCATCCACTTCACCATGCCGCGGCCGTTGTCGGCGATCTGCTTCGTGCAATAACTGGACGCGATCACCTGCGCGTCGTCAAAGTACGAAAGGCCGAGGTGGTGGTCGCCGTGATGGTGGGTGATCAGCACGTGGGTGATCGGCTTTTTGGTGACCGTCTTGATCGCCGCGTCGATGTGCTCGGCCACGTCATTGTGCGAGCCCGCGTCGACCAGGATCACGCCCTTGTCGCCGATGATGACCAGGTTGTTGTTCATGTAGCCGCCGTTTTCCTTGTTCGGCGGGTCGTGCGGTCCCAGCATCGCGTAGACGCGGTCGTTGATCTTCTGCACCTTGACGGCCGGGAAGTCACCGGCGGACGCTGCGCCGACGAACGTCAGCAGCGCGACAAATCCCCCCACAAGCTTCTTCATGGCTCCTCCCTCGGTTGTTGCTGCATTCGGGCAAACCTGCCCACATCGACACAACGCTCCGGGCCTTGTCGCTTCAAGCCGGGTTTTTTTCGGATTCTGCCTGTATTTGCCCGGCGTGTGAACGTGGTCGTTTATTACCACGCCGCGCTCGCCGGGGCGGCCGCCCTAGCGGCCAGGCCTGCCGCTCAGCACCTTCTCCGTCGACAGCCACAGCAGCAAGGACTCCTCGTCGCCGGACAGGCTGTCATTGGTGGCGATGAAGCCGGCGGGGCGCAGCCATCCCACCACGTTGTTGCCGAAGGCGTCGGTGCGTTTCCCGAACGCGCGCGCCTCGCCGAAGCGCCTTTCCATCTGCGCGCGTACTTTCGGCTGCTGTTTCGCCTCGAAGGACACCCGTACCGCGGACAGTTCGCCAGCGTCGAAAAAGAAGGCGAGAATCCGCGCATCGATGCCATTGAATTCGGAAACGGGCGCCCAGCAGACTTCGTCGCCGAGCGGGTTCGTCTCCGGCGTGCAGGTGTAGTCGAGGTGGTGGTAGAGATTCTTGACGTCCGCCTGCGTCTCGCTGCCGCTCAGCCTGTCCATGTCCAGCACCACCGGCTTCGCGTCCAGGCGATCCACCAGGCTCGTGCCGGGCATGCTCATGCGGTAGTCCACGGCGATGCCTGCGGCTGCGAGAACCAGCAGCAGGAGGATGAAGGTGACGAACGAGCCTCCCTTGAGGCGCCGGGGCGTGTTGATGGCGTACATGGTTTTCCTCCCTGTGGTGGTTGTCGAACGGATCCGTTTTCTTTGTTGTCAGGTCCGGTTTGCCGCCCGGATTACGCCGGGGATTCCAGCACCGCCCGCATCTCCGCCTCGGAAACCGGGAACTTCAGCATCGCGTGCACGGGAAAGACTTCCAGCAGCTTGCCGATGTGCGGCGCCTCGGAAGGCTGCATGACCACGATGATCTTTGCCTTCGGCGCCTTTGACTGCAGGGTGCGCAGGGTGACGTCGAGGTTTGAGACGGTGTTGCCCGCGTAGTCGTTGCCCCAGCCATAGACGAACTCGCCCACGAAAAAGTCCGGCGCCTGCTTCTGCAGGGCGCGGTGCAGGTTGCGCGCGGAATCGAAACGCTCGGCCTGGATGCCGAGTTGCAGATACAGCTCGGGGAAGTTTGGAGAGAAGGGAGATTCGACCAGGGTGAAGAGGGTTTTCATGCGACTGTGGATTTCATGCGGAGGTTAGCCGCTATTGTGCCGAAAATTGGCGATTGCGGTGGCATTCGGTTGCACGAACCGCGTCAGCGCGCGCCCATGAAGCCCTCGCGGCCGGACTTCTCTTCCCTGTCCTGCATGAGCCTGATGGCCGCCTCGTATGCGGCCTTGCGCCCGGGGTCCTGTTGCGCCTGCGTCAGGGCGTGGCTCTGCCTCACCCGCTTTCCGCCGAATCCGACGCAATCCTGCCGACTGCACAAGCGATACGGGGTCAAAGCGTACAATTCGTCGCTTCGCTTCAAACCCCGGAATTCATCCATGGCGCTCAAAGCCACGATCTACAAAGCCGACCTGCAAATCGCCGACATGGACCGGCATTACTACGCTGACCATGCGCTGACCATCGCGCGCCACCCCTCCGAAACCGACGAGCGCATGATGGCGCGCGTGCTGATGTATGCCCTGAACGCCCAGGAAGGCATCGCCTTCACCAAGGGCCTGTTCGATGTGGATGAGCCCGAAGTGTGGGTCAAGGACCTGACTGGCGACATCACGCTGTGGATCGACATCGGCCAGCCGGATGAGGCCCGCCTGCGCAAGGCCTGCGGCCGTGCCGGGCAGGTCATCGTGCTGTGCTACAGCAGCAGCTGCGAGATATGGTGGAAGCAGATCGAGGACAAGCTGTCGCGCCTGAAGAACCTCTCCGTGCTGCAGTTGCCGGCGCAGACCAGCCAGGCGCTGGCGGCGCTGGCCGCACGCACCATGCAGCTGCAATGCATGGTGCAGGACGGCGAGGTGTGGATGAGCACGGAAGCGGCACGTGTCCCGGTCAGTTTGAAAGCGCTGAAGGCGGCCGGCTAGGCGACGCACCCGCAGGGCCGGCACGGCAGGGCATCAAGCCGGGAAGCGTATGCCGGGATAAAAGAACAGCCCCTTATCGTTCCGCCTGCTCAAACTGGATCGCCACGGCCTGCGGCCTCGCGATGACGGTGGTGTGGTCGGCAACCCCCAGCGCCCGCGCCCTTAGCTGGCCGCAGCCGCCTTCGACGTCCTGACCGGCGGAGTGGCGCAGCTTGGTGAGGATGCGGCGCCGGTGCAGGGTGCGCGCCATTTCAGCGGCGCGTTCCCAGCTCGGGCGGCGGAAGCCGTCGCCTTCAGTGGGGTTGTAGGGGATCAGGTTCATCACCGCGTACTTGCCGGACAGCAGGCGCGTGATGCCTTCTAGTTCGGCGTCGGTGTCGTTGATGCCTTCGAGCAGCGTCCACTGGTACTGGATCGGGTAGCCGGTAGTGCGGGCATAGGCCTCGCCCAGCTCGACCAGTTCTTCCGGCGAAATGTCCGGCGCCTTGGGCAAGAGCCGCCGGCGCAGTGCATGGTCGCTGGTGTGCAGCGAAAGCGCCAGCGCCGGCTTCACGTTCGATCGCGGCAGGCGCTCGAACACGCGGCGGTCGCCCACGGTGGAGAACACCAGGTTCTTGTAGCCGATGCCGCCTTCCGTGCCCAGCAGCTCGATGGCCTCCAGCACGTTGTCCAGGTTGTGGGCCGGCTCGCCCATGCCCATGAACACCACCTTCTTCACCGCGCGGCGGCTGCGCGCCAGCACCACCTGCGCCACGATCTCCGCGCCGGAGAGCTGGCGCAAGAGGCCGGCGCGGCCGGTCATGCAGAACACGCAGCCCACCGCGCAGCCGACCTGGGTGGACACGCACAGGCCGTCACGCGGCAGCAGCACGCTTTCCACGGTCTGGCCGTCCGCAAGGCTTACCAGCAGGCGGGTCGAGCCGTCCTCGCCGGCGTGCTCGGAATGCACGCGCGCCAGGCCCTGCAGTTCGTCGAAGAAGCCGGGCAGGCCGTCGCGCAAGGCCAGCGGGAAATAGTCCTCCGCGCGCCGCCGCTTGGTGTCGAGCGAGCGCCCCTGCAGCCACGCGCGCAGCACCCGCCCCTCATGGCAGGGGGCGGCGCCGAGATCGCGCAGACGTTGTCGGAGTTGGGGAAGCTGCATGGCGCGGGGGCGGGGTGAATCAGAGGGTAGGGTTTTTCCGGCAGCGAAGATCCTGTTGCGCAAAACCGTGGTCAGGCCCCGATTCTCCACAGGCGATCATCAAGGGCGCATGCGATCGGCTGCCCTGAAATATTTGCGCGCATAGGTAACCAGCTGCGCATCCGAAGGATGGTCGACTGTTTCGACTCCGATCACCTTGTCGCTCATCTGCGGATCGTGGCTGTGGATATGCTTGATCAGATTGAGCTTGGCACTGGCCGGCCCGACGATCAGGATCTCCTGCGCGCCTTTCAGCGCCTCCACCACCTCGTGATAAAACTGCTGATCCTCAGGCGCGCGGCCGCTGCCCACGGCCCCGCCTTTGTCCATGCCGCGCTTGTGGTGCAGCTTGCGATGCGGATTGACGGGGTGCAGCACGGAAGACTCCACATCGTCCAGGCTGATGTGCATGACGTGCGCTTCGGCGTGATCGATCCAGACGACGGCATGATAATGAGACATGGCATTCCTTGGCAGGTAGAAGAAAGGCGTATTTTACTTTTGATCCCGTTCGCCTGCGACCTGTCGAATGCCTGGCCTCGTTGATCTCCCCTCAGGCGGGCGAGCGGCCCTTGCTGCCATGCGTGGCGGGGCGCAAAATCCAATGGCGCGCTTCGAGCAATCCAGCCTTGTCGCGCGCTCTTTTATCTTGGCAAACGCATGATTCCTGCTGCAATCCTTCTGTTTGGCCTGGCCGTGGCGCTGGGCCTGTTTCTTGTGGTCCTGGGCGTGCGCCAGCGGCGAGGGTCGCGCGGCCTGGCCGCGGTGCACGGCGGATTCGCCCTGCTGGGCCTGATCGCGCTGGGCATGCAGGTCTTCGGCGGCCCGGTCAATTTTTTGTACAACAGCGCCGCGCTGCTGTTCGCGCTGGCGCTGTCCGGCGGACTGGCGCTGCTGGCAGTGCGCCTCGGCGACCGCGAAAAACACTCGCCGCCCTCGATGATCGGCGTCAGCCTGCACGCCGCCATGGGCCTGCTGGCGCTGCTGCTGCTGGTGCTGGGCTACATCCGCGCCTGATCCCATTCGGGACAGGCAAAACCGGCAGCCAACCGCTTGGTGTGCTGGTCTGTTCTGCGTTATCCCCGGGCATGGGATGGGCAGGCATGGGCAGGGCGAAAAATATTGCTTGCTTATCCGCAAGAAAGCGCGCACAGTGCCCCAGCGATTTTCAAGTAGTCCTGTTGCTGTCTGGTTCAATTCCTGCGTTTCGCAGCATTCTCCTTCATCACCCTGCTGTCTTGAGCGTCGTCCCAACGTCGGGGCTGTCCCCGCATATTCATTTTTTTCAGGATACTCAAGACATGGCATTAGGCACTGTGAAGTGGTTCAACGATTCCAAGGGCTTCGGCTTCATCTCCCCCGAAAGCGGCGGCGATGACCTGTTCGCCCATTTTTCCGCCATCCAGACTCAAGGTTTCAAGACCCTGACCGAAGGTCAGCGCGTCAGCTTCGACATCGTCAGCGGCCCCAAGGGACAGCAGGCGGCGAACATCCGCGCGGCCTGATCCAGGCTGTTTGACGAAAGCCCGGCACCTGCCGGGCTTTTTTCTTTTCCCGTTTTATAAGGAGCGTCACGCATGGCCAAGGAAGAACTGCTGGAAATGAACGGCGTCGTCGCCGAGGTGCTGCCCGATTCGCGCTTTCGCGTCACCCTCGACAACGGCCACAAGCTCGTGGCCTACAGCGCGGGCAGGATGCGCAAGCATCACATCCGCATCCTGGCCGGCGACAAGGTCACGCTGGAACTCTCGCCCTACGACCTCAGCAAGGGACGCATCACCTTCCGCCACATCGAAGGCCGCAGCCGGCCGATGGCGCCGCGCAGCTAGCGAGGCCTGGCCATTGCGCCAGACCCAGGCCATGCGGCAGCGGGGGTCATTGCCGGTCCCGGGGATTACGGGAAACCGCGCCCCGCTCACTGCTGTTTTGCTTGAGCTGCTCGATTTCGGCGATCATTTCCTCCATCAGCGCCACTGCGGCCAGCAGCGCCGCCTCGGCCATGTAGCCTTTCGCCAGCACGCCCGAGCTTTTCAGGTCCTGCAGCGCGGCGCGCAGTTTGGCGAGCTTCTCCTGCATGCCGTCATCCATCGCGCCTAGCTCCTGGACGGCGGCAGGCTGACCTTGACGGTGCCGCCTTCCGTTCTTTCCACTACCAGCGCGCCGCGCTTGTGCGCGTCATCCAGGATCTTGCCAAACGCGCTGTAGCCGTATTCCGATTCGCTGAAGCCGGGCTGCACCCGCTTGATGGTGTTCTTGATGGTGGACGCCGGAATCGAGCCTTCGCCGCCGCGGTCCGACACCAGCTGCTCCACCGTGCTTACCACGATGTCGATGGCGCGGCTCTTCTTCTCCTCGGGCCCGGGTTCGGATCCGGTCTCGGGCGTGGCTTCCTCGGCGGCCGCCGGCTTTTCTGCCGTCGGGCGCCCGCGCCGCCGCGTCGGGTGCGCTGCCGGCGCGGCCTCCTTCGCGGGCTCCCTGGCAGCTCCTGCCGGCGGCTTGGCCACGGCAGGCTTCTTCGCTGCGGCCCTGGATGCCGGCTTGATCTTTACGATGTCTTCGTAAAAGATGAATTCGTCGCAGTTGCTGATCAGCAGTGACGATGAAGAACCACGCACCCCGATACCGATTACGCTTTTGCCGTTTTCCTTCAGTTTGGAAATCAGTGGAGAGAAATCCGAGTCGCCGCTGATGATCACGAAAGTATCAATATGCGACTTCGTGTAGCAAAGGTCCAATGCATCAACCACCATGCGGATATCCGCTGAGTTCTTGCCAGACTGCCGCACATGCGGAATTTCGATCAGTTCGAATGCCTCCTCGTGCATGTCGCGCTTGAACTCCTTGTAGCGGTCCCAGTCGCAGTAGGCCTTCTTCACCACGATGCTGCCCTTGAGCAGCAGGCGCTCGAGGATGGGGCGGATCTTGAAGTCCGGGTAATTGGCTTCGCGGATGCCGATGGCCACGTTCTCGAAGTCGCAGAAAACGGCGATGTTGTGGGTGTCCGGTGCGGCCATGTTGTCTCCCTATGGATGTTTTATTTCTAGCTCACGCGCGCAAGCCATGCCAGGGACTTGAACCGCCATTAGTCCCAGGGGCGGCATGCGCGTACAATGGGCTTCCAGCAAGGCCGCCTGCAGCAGGTGGCCTTTTGTTTTCTTCAGCCTTTATCCAGGCGACCCGGGCATCGTCCGCCATGGACTCTCATCATTCTCACACAGGAGGAAATC
>JAKACL010000079.1 GCA_021821425.1 Pseudomonadota bacterium | reverse complement strand
GGCGTCTGAATGCGATGGGGTGGAAGGCGCAGACCGACATGCGAAGCGGGCTGGCTGCGGCGTATGCGGATTTCATGAGCAGAAACAGCTGACATGTCACAGTTACATGCTTGAGCGTTGAAACCAAAGGGAGGGGGCGGAATTGAAAGTTCTGTTGACCGGCGGAGCCGGCTATATCGGGTCGCACGCGGCGGTGGAATGCCTGGCGGCGGGGCACGCGGTGGTGGTGTTCGATAACCTGTCGAACAGCAGCGTGAAGTCGCTCGAGCGGGTGGCCCAGATTACGGGCCGGGTGGTGGATTTCGTGGAGGGCGACATTCGCGATCGCGCTGCGCTGCGCGCACTGTTTGCGGCGCATGCGATCGACGCGGTGGTGCATTTTGCCGGCCTCAAGGCCGTCGGCGAGTCGGTGGAAAACCCGCTGCTGTATTACGACAACAACATCGGCGGCAGCATCGCGCTGTTCGAGGAAATGACGGCGGCCGGCGTGAAGTCGGTGGTGTTCTCGTCGTCGGCCACCGTGTACGGCGATCCGGCAATGGTGCCGATCACCGAGGATTTCCCGCTGTCGGCGACCAATCCCTACGGCTGGTCCAAGCTCTTCATCGAGCAGATGCTGCGCGACATGGCGCGTGCGGATGCGGCCTGGAACATTGCGCTGCTGCGCTATTTCAACCCGGTCGGCGCGCACGAGTCGGGCCTGATCGGCGAAGACCCGCGCGGCATTCCCAATAACCTGATGCCGTATGTGGCGCAGGTGGCGGTGGGTCGCCGTCCGCACCTCAACGTGTTCGGCGGGGACTACCCGACGCCCGACGGCACCGGCGTGCGCGATTACATTCATGTGGTCGACCTGGCGCGCGGCCATGTCGCGGCGCTGAACAAACTCCATGGGATGGACGGGGTGCAGACCTGGAATCTGGGCACCGGACGCGGTGTGAGCGTGCTCGACATGGTGCGCGCGTTCGAAGCGGCCAGCGGCAGGCCGGTACCTTACCGGATCGTGGCGCGGCGTGCGGGCGACGTGGCGCAATGCTGGGCCGACCCCGCGCGCGCCGCGCGCGACCTGGGCTGGCGCGCAATGCACGATCTGGAACGCATGTGCGCCGATGCGTGGCGTTGGCAGCAGGGCAATCCGGACGGCTACGCCTGAACGGCTCAGCGGCTGCCGAACACCCCACGCCCGCGAAAATACTGCACGCTGAGCCAGCCGCCGAACAGCCCGCCCAGATGGGCGAAGTGGGCGATGCCCGCCGCGGTGTTGGTGACGCCGAGAAAAAGCTCGATGGCGGCATAGCCGAATACGAAGGTGCGTGCGGGGATGCGGATGAAGGGCAGAAAAACGATGCTGACGACCCGGTTGGGAAAATACAGCGCATACGCCAGCAGCAGGCCGAACACGCCGCCCGAGGCGCCCACCACGGCGCCGGGCGTATGCAGGAAATAGCCGCTGACGGCGATTTGCGTCATGGCCGCGACAATCACGCTGAACAGATAGGTCAACAGGTAGCGCAGGTCTCCCCAGCGTTTTTCCAGTTCGGCACCGAACATCCAGATGGCAAACATGTTCATCGCCAGGTGCGGGATCGAACCGTGCACGAAGCTGTAAGTCACCAGTTGCCAGATATTGAACGCCCCGCCCGACCCCGGCGGCCACAGGCCGAACACTCGCACGATCTCGGGCCCGGTCGCCATGCCGAGCGCATAGATCAGCATGTTCAGCAGGATAAGCGTGTAGGTGATCGGCGGCATCAGGGCAGCAGTTTCAAGTGGCGGGCGGCAAGTTGCAAGCGTCAATCAGTCGGCCGGTTCCCAGTGCTGGAGTTTCAGTTGCAGGCTTTGCTGGCCCTTGAATTCGTTGGGCATCAGCGCGTAGACCGCGTGGATGCGTGCCGGCAGCGGGTCGGGGTGAAAGAAACGCATGGCCTCGAATGCCGCGCCGTCGCGCCCGAGCTTCAGTTTCAGATGCTTGTCGCCGACCACGCGTTGCGCCAGCACGTCGAAGGTGGCGGTGAACAGCGGGGCGGGGAAGCCTTGTCCCCACACCGCATGGTCGAACTGTTCGGCAAGTGCGTAGCTGTGGTCGGCAGGGTCGAGTTCGCCGTCGGTTTCGATCACGCCTTCCAGGTCGGCCGGATCGAGCAGCTCGCGCACGACCGCCTCGAAGGCCTGGCTGAATTCATCCTGACGGCCGGCTGGCAGGATGAGTCCGGCCGCCATCGCGTGACCGCCAAATTTCAGAATCAGGCCGGGATGGCGTTTGTCGACCAGGTCGAGCGCGTCGCGCAGGTGCAGACCGGGAATCGAGCGGCCGGAGCCTTTGAGTTCCCCCTTCTCACTGTTGGCCAGCACGATGGTGGGGCGGTGGAATGTGTCTTTCAGCCTTGACGCGAGGATACCGATGACGCCGATGTGCCAGCCGGGCTGCCAGGCGGTGAGGCTATGGCTGTCGGTGGGGCTGAAGCGGGCGAGGATGGCGAGCGCTTCGTCCAGCATGCCGGATTCGACGTCGCGCCGGGCGCGATTGAGCGTGTCAAGCTGCTGCGCCAGCTGCTGCGCGCGAATGGGATCGTCGGCCAGCAGGCATTCGATGCCGAGTGCCATGTCGTCGAGGCGGCCGGCGGCGTTGAGCCGCGGGCCGAGCATGAAGCCGAGGTCGAACACGGTGGCGCGCGCAGGATCGCGCGCGGCGGCGCGAAACAGCGCGTTGATGCCGGCGCTGGCCTTGCCGGCGCGCATTCGCGCCAGCCCCTGCGCGACCAGGGTGCGGTTGTTGGCGTCGAGCTTCACCACGTCGGCAACGGTGCCGAGCGCAACCAGATCGAGCAAGGCGCGCAGATCCGGTTCCTGCTGTTCGGCATACGCACCACGTGCGCGCAACTCGGCGCGCAGCGCCAGCAGCACGTAGAACATCACCCCCACCCCCGCCAGGTTTTTCGACGCGAAGCCGCAGCCGGGCTGGTTCGGGTTGACAATGCAGGCGGCGTCCGGCAGCGCGTCGCCCGGCAGGTGGTGGTCGGTGACCAGTACCGGTATGCCGAGTGCATTGGCCGCGGCCACACCTTCGACTGCTGCGATGCCGTTGTCGACCGTGACCAGCAGATCGGGCTGCCGCGCCGCGGCGAGTTTGACGATGTCGGGGCTGAGACCGTAGCCGTGCTCGAGCCGGTTGGGCACGATGAAATCGGCCCGCGCGCCGAGCATGCGCAAGCCGCGCACGCCGACCGCGCAGGCGGTGGCGCCGTCGGCGTCGTAGTCGGCGATGATCAGCAGGCGCTGGTTCGCCGCAATGGCATCGGCCAGCAAAGCGGCCGCGCGCTCGATGTGCAGCAGGCCGGCCGGCGGCAGCAGTTGCGGCAGGCGGTGCGCAACCTGCTCGGGGTGGGTGACGCCGCGCGCGGCATACAGGCGCGCCCAGGTCGGATCGATGCCGCCCTGCTGCAGCGCGGCGCGGGTGTCGGCAGGACAGGGGCGGGTGGTGATTCGTGGCATGGGGCGATTGTATCCAGCCTGCGGGCAGACCGACATCAAGTTGTGGCGGCGCGCGCCGTAAGCAAGGCAGGAGGGGACACCCATGAGAAACTGGATTGCTGGCGTCATGCTGTCGTTTTCTGCCGCCGTCGGCGCGCAGACCTTGCCGATTCCCGATGCGCTGGAGGTGCAGGCGCTGGCGGCGCGGCAGGACGTGGCGGCGCTGCAGGCGTATTTTTCGCGTTACCAGCATCAGTACGAGGTCGACTCGGCGACCGAGCGGCCGCTGATACAGCTCTACTGGGCGCTGATGCGCGAAACGGATTCGGGCCTGGCGACGCTCTATGACCGTTGGGTGGGCGCAATGCCCGCCAGCTATGAAGCGCGTATGGCGCGCGCAATGTATCGCTGGGGGCAGGCGGACCTGATCGCGGACCCGGTGGCTTACCAGGGCGTTAACGCCGACCGCGCCTGGCAGGACTACCGCAGCCTGATGCGACAGGCGCGCGAGGATGTCGAGGTCAGCATGAAGCTGACGGCGCGACCGCTGGTTTCGTACCGGGTATTGATCGCACTTTGCGATGCCACGCGCGACGGACCGTGCGTTGAGCAGGCTTTTCGCAAAGGTGTGGCGCAGGCGCCGCACAGCCTGGCTTTGCGGCGCGGCTACATCGCCGCCATCGCAAGCGACGACAGCGTGCGTGCCAACGTGATTGCCGACGCCCGGACGCAAGGCATGGCACCTGATCACGTCAAAGTACTGGAAGCGGAGAAGCAGCTGTCCGACAGCTGGAAAATCATGCGTGCCGACGGCGGAACGGAAGTCGCCATCCATGAATCGATCGCCAAAACGGTGCAGGATCCCTGGCTCGACCAGCGCATCGGTCACATGTTCTATCGACGATCGTTTTATCCGCGCGCGCTCGAGTTCTACAGCCGTGCCCTGGCGAGCAACCCGAATCTGGATGAGGCGCTTTATTGGCGCGCGCGCACCCATTTCGATATGGGCAACATACTGGCAGGGCGCGCGGACATGATGCGCGCGGCGTTGATGGGCAATCCGCAAGCGAACCGGCATTTGATCGACCAGCATGTTCAGGGCAGCAATGGCGCCGCGCGGGACGAGGCGGCGATGGTGCGCTGGTGCGGGATTGCCGCGCGTCGCGGTCAGGCATACGGAGCATTCTGCCTGGGCGACGTGTATGCCAACGGTTATGCAGGCTATCCCAGGGACATGGAAAAAAGCCTGGCCTGGACCCGGCTGGCGGCCGAGCGCGGCATGCCCACGGCGCAGCATGACCTCGGTGTGATGCAGCTCAAGGGGCTGGGCATACCGCAGGACCGCGCGGCCGGCATCGGCTGGCTGAAGCTGTCGGCGCAGGGCGGGTTCGAGTACGCCGAGCGCAAGCTGCGGCTGCACCTGAGCAGCTGGGAATATTTCAGGGAAATGACCTGGCCGGCATATCGCGAAGCATTCCTGCATGGCAATCTGAGTGTCCGCCTGGTGGTGAGCCTCCTGATCGAAATGGCGCGCGCGGCATTTTCCTGAACGTCGGTCCCAGCGGTTTCATAATCTTCTGAATTGCCGATTCTTGCGGACCCGCGCGCGAGGTACCATGCGCGCATGAGTCATTTGCTTCCTCTCTCGCGCGTCGCCAAGCTGGTCGGCCAGCCGCGTCATACGCTGCAGGAAATGATCCGCAGCGGGTCGCTGGCGACCTTCGACGGCATGGTCGAGCTCGACGAACTGCTGCGCGCGTTTCCCGAGGTGAAATGGGACGACGACGCGGAATTCCGCCGTGTCACCGAAATCAAGGACAA
This sequence comes from Pseudomonadota bacterium, assembly GCA_021821425.1. The sequence continues at coordinate 5,501 of JAKACL010000079.1, read as the reverse complement.
GGCATTTGCCAAGCGCGTGCGGGAGCGCGCGCTGCCGGACAAGGATGTGCTGGTGGCGCGGTTGAACGAGCTGGGGGACGATTACGCAGCGGCCAAGGCCTTGTTGCTGCACTACGGCAACGTGATGACCTGGCTCGACGAGAAGATCGACGAACTCGAGGAAAATGCGAGCGTCGAAACCTACCATGCGCTGCACACAGTGCGCGCGTTCCTGCTGCGCAATCTGGCCGAGACGCCGCCGGATGCGGTACAGGCGCAGGCGGTGATCTTGCAGGAAAGGATGCTTAAACTGATGTCAGCCCATGTCACCATCCAGCCGAGCGGCCACGAATTCTTTGTGGACGGCAACGACACGCTGCTGGAAGCCGCGCTGCGCAACGGCGTGTCGCTCAACTACGGCTGCAGCAACGGCAACTGCGGCGAGTGCAAGGCGCGTGTGCTGTCGGGCGAAGTGAAGAAGGTCCACGCCTACGACTACGTGCTGAAGCAGGCCGAAAAAGACGCCGGCGTCATACTGCTGTGTGCCTATACGCCGGTGAACGATGTGGTCATCGAAGCCAGCGTGGCCGGCGCGCGCGACATTCCGGTGCAGAAGCTCGCCGCCAGGGTCAAATCGGTGGAGATGTTCAACCCGCAGATTGCCGCGCTGCATATTCTGGCGCCGCGCAGCCAGCGCCTGCGTTTTCTCGGCGGACAGAGCATCCAGCTCGGATTCAACGGCATTCGGGGACGCTATGCGATTGCCAGCTGTCCGTGCGAGGACCGCCACATCGAAGTGCAGGTGCCGCGCCGGCCCGGCGACGCCTTCGCCGAGGCGGTATTCGGGCAACTGAGCGCCAACGACACGATCGACGTGGAAGGCCCGTACGGCGAATTCGTGCTTGACGAGGATTCGCCGCGGCCGGTGATCTTTCTCGCCTTTGGCGCCGGCTTTGCGCCGATCAAGAGCCTGATCCAGCACGCCATGTCGCTGGAGCTGGCCGAATCGATGGACCTGCACTGGCTGGCCGATGAAACCGGGCACTACCAGGACAACCTGTGCCGTGCTTGGAGCGATGCGCTGGACAACTTCAATTATGTGCCACACCCGCCGACCGCTGATCTCGATGCGCTGTTGCAGCGCATCGTGACCGATTACCCCGACCTGCATCGCTTCGACGTCTATGCGGTGGGCACCGCGGCGCAACTGGAGCGGGCGCATGCGCATTTCGTGCGCGAAGGCCTGCATGAGGCGCGCTGGTTTGCCGAGGTGCTGGGCAGCTGAATGCTGCGCGTTTTGCTTTATTTGTGGCCGCTGCCGGTGACCGTGCTGGGCATGCTGGCCGTGCTCGCTGCGCGCAGCAGCGGCGGCCGCGTGGAGCGGGTGGAGGGCGTGCTGGAGGCGGCAGGGGGTTGGCCGGGACGCTGCCTGCGGCACGGCTTCCCGTTCAGCGGCCCGGTGGCGGCGATGACGCTGGGCCATGTGGTGCTCGGCGTGTCGCACGAGGCGCTCGTCGCGACGCGTGCGCATGAACGCGCGCATGTCAGGCAATTCGAGCGTTGGGGCGTGCTATTGCTGGTGTTGTATCCGCTGGCCGGGCTGGCAGCGTGGTTGCGCGGCAGGCATCCGTATTACGACAATATGTTCGAGCGCGAGGCGCGGGCCGCAGCGGTGGCTGCGAGGCAGCCGGGCGGGATGGCCTGATCGCGCGGGCTTCACTCCACCGGGCGGTGGGAAATTTCACCGGGGTCGCCGGTCTCGGGATCGATCCAGTCAGAAATGCCCAACTCGTCCTCGGCTTCTTCCACCGTTTCGCCGGGTTCGTAGTCGCTGTCGGCGTTGTATTCCATGTCCTGCACCGCTTCCAGCAGGCTGGCAAAAGGACCGTATTCTACGCCGGTATCGGCATCGATCCAGTAACAGCCATCGGGCCGCTCGACGATGCGGGTTTGATCGTAATCCGCAGGGGTTTCGGGTATGGGGTGTTTCATCGCCTGTCCTCCATGTTTTTAACTATAGGCAGCATGACTTGCCACGGCAAGCCTAGAGCATCCGGGGCAGCAGGATCAGGCCGGAGAGCGACGCGAGCATGATCGCCAAGTGCGCCCAGCTCCACAGGCGAAAATGACGAACCAGCGCGGTGACCTCTCGGTTGGCGATCAGGAAAGGGCGGCCGTGCGACGGCTTGCGCAGCAGGCGGATGCCGTCGGCGAGCCGGATGTCGAAGTGGTTGCGGTCAACTTCGTCGGAAGCCGCCTTGCGCGCGGTCTCCCATTCCTCCAGGCTGATTCCGCCATCGCGGTTGCGGTCGAAGCGCGCGAGCAGCGCGGTCTTGTCGACCTTCCATTCGGCGAGCAGCGTGGAGAGGTCGGCCTGTTTGTCGAGCACGGCATTGGGTCCGCCGAGCGTAACGTGTTCGCCGATGGCATAGATCGTCTCACCCTCGATCAGCGTCCATTCGGTCTTGCGAAAGCCGCCCGCGGTCGACACCTGCTTGTGCGAAGTCATGATTTCCGCATCTTCGGGGTCGACCAGCATCTGGCCGCTGCCATCGTGCACGCCGAAGGTGTCGTGCGAGACGCCGGATTCGACGTATTCCCAGCGGTCGTCGTTTCTGCGCTCGATCCGGTAGCGGTACCACAGGCAGGGCAGGCCGCTGATCGGGCTGACCAGCGTCGCGCCGGGCGGCTGCTTGCCGCGGCCGACGATCTCGATATAGCCCTGCGGTGCCGAGGCAATGCGCGAGGTGGGCGTGTCGGCCACCGTGCGGTAACGCTTGAGGTTGGCGTACCACGACCAGAAGCTGATGAGGCCGACCAGCGAGAGGCTGACCTTCCACCCAAGCGGCGAATGCAGTGGAAAACCGAGCAGCAGGATCAGCAGGTTGCCGCCGCCCAGCGCGAAGTTGGCATAATCGTGCCGCCCTGCCGCGACGAGGCCTCTGCGAAGCATCAGCTATTGAAGAGCTGCTTCAGATCGACATCCTTTTTCTCTTCGGCGGCAAAACGCAGCAGCGGAAACTGGCGGAAGCCGAACAGGCGAGCGACGACGGTATCGGGAAACTGCTCGACGCGCACATTGTTGACGTTGACCGAGTCGTTGTAGAACTCGCGGCGGTCGGCAATGGCGTTTTCCAATCCGGTGATGCGTGCCTGCAGATGCTTGAAGGTCTCGTTGGTCTTCAGCTCCGGGTAGGCCTCGGCGACCGCAAACAGATTGCCCAGCCCCAGCCGGAGTGCACCTTCGGCCTGGCCCAATGCGGGGATGTCGTGCGAAGCGCGGGCGCTGGCCACCTGGCTGCGCGCCTGCATCACCTTCTCCAGCGTCTCCTGCTCGAACTGCATGTACTGCTTGCAGGTCTCAACCAGCTTGGGCAGTTCGTCATGGCGCTGCTTCAAGAGCACGTCGATGTTCGACCATGCCTTGCCGACGTTGTGCTTCATCGTCACCAGCTGGTTGAAGAGAAAGATGACAAAAACGGCGAGCAGTCCCAGCACGATAAAGAAAACCGGAAGGCCGGACATGGTGCACTCCATAGAGGTTGGGTCGCAGAAATAGCGGATGGACGCAGCGCTAACTTGAGCGCAGCGTCTTCAAATGCGTGCCGCGAGAATCGATGCGATCTCGGCATCCTCGAGCCGGACCGGGTTGGTTTTCATGCTGCTGCCGCGGCTATTGGCGACGATGCGCGGAATGTCGGCGGGCGTCACGCCGTAATGCGCCAGCGTCGGCAGCCCGAGCGCGCGCGTCCAGGCGTCCAGCGTGTCGGTCAGAACGGTGTGTGCAGCCGCGCGGTCCAGTTGCCCCTGTTTGCTGATCAGACGCCCCACCTGCGCATATTTTTCCAGCGCCGGGTTTTCCGGGTCGCGCGCGCGCAAGGCGTCGATATTGACGCGCGTGGCGGTTGCCACCAGCGTGCCGCAGGCCACACCATGCGGAATCGGGAAAAACGCCCCTAACGGCGCAGCCAGCCCGTGCACCGAACCCAGCCCCACCTGCGCCAGCGTGATGCCCGATACCAGCGCCGCATAGGCCATTCGCTCGCGGGCCGCGGCATCGCCAGCATCCGCATATAAAGCCAGCAGCCCGTCGCGGGCCGCTTTCATTCCACCCCAGGCAAGCGAATCGGTCAGCGGCGCCGCACGGCTGGAAACATAGGATTCCAGCAACTGGGTCAGCGCATCCATGCCGTTCGCCGCAATTACCGCGGGCGGACAGGTCGCCAGCAGATCCGGGTCGACCAGCGCCACTTCCGCCACCAGCTTTTCGTCGCGAAAGGATTTCTTGAAACCGTCCGTTCCCTGCACGCTCAGCACCGCATTCTTGGTGGCTTCCGAGCCGGTGCCGGCGGTGGTCGGCACCGCAATGAAGGGGGTTGCCGGTCCGCTGTAAGGCAACTCCGGTCCGACGCCCTCCAGATGATCCATCACCGAATTGCCCGGTTTCAGCAGGCCGGCGATTGCCTTGGCCGCATCCAGCGCGCTGCCGCCGCCGATGCCGACGACGACATCGATCCCTTCCGTGCGCAGCGCGCGTACCGCCTCGTCCACCATCTGCGGCGAAGGCTCGCCCGGCACGGCCAGGTGCAACCAGGAAATGCCCTGTGCCTTGAATCCGTCCGCCACTGTTGGCCAGAACGGCGAGTTTTTAAGCGAGCCTGCGCCGGTCACCAATAGGGCATGCGTCCCGTAGTTGCACACAATGGCGGGCAACCGGGCCAGGGCGCCCGAGCCAAACTCGATGCGCGGCAAGTGCGAAACAGAGAAATCAGCAATGCGCACAGGCGGCTTTCAAATCACGATGACGCTGCATGGTAGCGAGTTTGCAAATTCCCTGCCTGCACAGGCGTGCTCAATTAATGAGCAGACATTCCGGCCTTGGCGCGCCCGACGCGATCCGGGTAGCCTGGTCTGCGAGCAGCTCATTGTTCTCAGTCAATTGAAAACATTGGGAATATTGGACTTTGGCCGCTCAGGCTTGTTGTATGCGTCGCGCAAGTGTTGACGGCGCTGGACGCGCTTTGCTATAGTTCCGCTTCTCGATTGACGCAGTTTCATTGCGACAGGCGCGGGGTGGAGCAGTCTGGCAGCTCGTCGGGCTCATAACCCGAAGGTCGTAGGTTCAAATCCTGCCCCCGCAACCATTTCGAAAAGAGTGTTGACGTTTTATCTGAACGACGTAGAATGCGCACCTCTCGAAACGGCAACGCAAGCAAGCGAAGTCAGTAAGAGATTGATCTTTAACAATTTACAGCCGATAGGTGTGGGTGTTGTTGCGGTAGCTGTCCTGATTTCGGTTGGGGTAGCAACTAGCATAAATGCTCACACTTGAATGAAGCGTCGCTATTAATTTGGTGGCGTGAGTTTGAGTTGAGCGACGAAGTATTTGAAGTAATTAGCAGTGATTGAACTGAAGAGTTTGATCCTGGCTCAGATTGAACGCTGGCGGAATGCTTTACACATGCAAGTCGAACGGCAGCACGGGAGCTTGCTCCTGGTGGCGAGTGGCGAACGGGTGAGTA
>JAKACL010000078.1 GCA_021821425.1 Pseudomonadota bacterium | reverse complement strand
GCGTAATTCCCGATAAGAGATAGCAAGACGCACGGGAGTTCCCGGGCCGCGGGCTGCTGCCGCACGCTTCGACCGTCGCAGGTAAACAGTGTGCCCAGTCGGGTGCTGTTAGATCCCTTCCGGAGCAGAGAGGTGTTGTGCGACGAGAACCTTGTCGACCCGGTTCCGGTCCATGTCGACTACTTCGAAACGCCAGTTCTGCCAGTCGAAATGATCGGCCACGGCCGGGATATGTCCCAGCATGTGCATGACGAATCCGCCCAGGGTGTTGAATGCATTCTCTTCCTCGCCCGGCAGGTCGTCGTCGATCTCCAATACCGACTTGAGCCGTTCGATCGCCACGCTGCCATCCACCAGCCAGGAACCGTCTTCGCGTTCGACCATGTCCTGTGCGTCGGGCGAGTCGTAGGAAGGCAGTTCACCCACGATGGAGGTCAGCACGTCGGTCAGCGTCACCAGGCCTTCCAGGTCGCCGTATTCATCGACGATCAGGGCGAACTGCATGCGCGCCTTGCGGAAGCTTTCGAGCAAGCGGGTCGTGGTGACGCTGTCAGGCACATACAGGGGGGGACGCAACACCGCTTCGATATTGAGCGGATCGCCGGTGAGCGCAGGTTTGAGCAGATCGGAGGTGCGCAGGATCCCGGCGATATGGTCGAGCCCGTCGCGGCAGACCACGATGCGTTCATACGGGCTTTCTGCGATCAGGCGGCGGATCTCGTCTTCCGGCTCGTCGAGATCGATCAGATAAATATCGGTGCGATGGGTCATGATCGCGCCGATGCGCTGCTCGTCCAGTCGCAGCACATTGGAGACGATCTCCTGTTCGCTTTGATGGAATATCCCCGCCTCGGTACCCTGGCCCATCAGCACATTGATTTCATCGTCGGTCACCGGCGGTTCTTCCTTGCGGCGCGCACCCATCACGCGCAACAGCAAGCTGGACGACGCGGACAGCAGCCATACGACGGGCCGCGTGAGCCGCGACAACATGTTCATGGGCCGTGCGATCAGGGAGGCGGTGCCTTCCGGTGCCAGCAGCCCCAGCCGTTTGGGAACCAGTTCGCCGACCACAACGGAAAAATAGGTCAGGCCGAATACCACGATCGTGAGTGAGATCCCGCGGGCATAGGGTTCGAGCAGGGCGAACTGCGCCAGCCAGATTGCAAGGGGGTCGGCCAGCGCGGCTTCACCGATGGCGCCGCTTAGAATACCGATTGTGGTGATGCCGACCTGAATGGTGGAGAGGAAAGTCGAAGGGTCTGCGTGAAGGGCAAGCGCCGAATGGGCGCCGGGGCTGCCGTCGTCGGCCAACCGCTGCAGGCGGGCCTTGCGCGAGGACACCACAGCAATTTCCGACATGGCGAAAACGCCGTTGAGCAGGATCAGGAACAGGAGTAGGACTATATCCATAGGCAAGCCGCCCCTTGCCCGTAGGCACGCGACTCAGGTGTGGTGAAGGCGGTATTTTGCCACGCGCAAGTCGTGATGGGCAGGCCGCGCGGCGTCCGATCCCGCGCACTCCGAGCATCACAACGCAGTCAGCGAATGATTTTTTTCTTCAGCTTGATGCGCATGTAGAGCAGGATGATGACCGCGACCGCGTCCAGTATGATAAAGGTGATCAGCTTCAGGTTGTCGCGGATAGCCGCTTCGTTGCGGCCCAAACTATAGCCGAGCACGGCGAGGATGGTGACCCAGATGCCGGCGCCGAGGCTGGTGTAGAAGCTCAACACGGCGAGAAAAAATAATGAACCAGCCTCATCAGGAAAATAGCACCACACGCGCCCTTGCTCTCGGGGCACTCGGCGTCGTCTTCGGAGACATCGGCACCAGCCCCCTTTACACCATGAAAGAGGTGTTCGGCGGCCATCACCTGGCACTGAGCCAGGACAACGTGCTGGGCATCCTCTCCCTGATTTTCTGGTCACTGATGCTAGTGGTTTCCCTGAAGTACGTCAGCGTCATGATGCGGGCCGACAATAAAGGGGAGGGCGGCATACTGGCCCTGCTCTCCCTCCTTCAAGGTCAAGCCCCGCTGAGGTCGCGGACCCGTTGGTTTCTGATGTCGCTGGGTTTTCTCGGAGCGTCTTTGTTTTTCGGCGATACCCTGATTACCCCGGCCATCTCCGTGCTCTCTGCTGTTGAGGGGCTGGAAATGGGCGCTCCGGTCTTGCACCCCTTCATCGTGCCGCTTGCACTCGGCATTCTGGTTGGGCTGTTCATTATTCAACGACACGGCACAGCCTCCATTGGCAAGTTGTTCGGTCCGGTCATGCTGGTCTGGTTCGGTGTGCTTGGCCTTCTCGGAACGCTCAGCATCTTCCAGCATCCCCAGGTTCTCGCTGCACTCCTGCCCATCCATGCCTTGCATTTCTTTGCCGCGCACGGCACGGCCAGCTTCCTCATCCTCGGCGCGGTCGTGCTGGCGATTACCGGTGCTGAAGCCCTGTACGCCGATATGGGGCATTTCGGCCGTCGGCCCATCCGGTTGATCTGGTTCGCCTTCGTCTTGCCAGCGTTGGTGCTCAACTACTTCGGGCAGGGGGCATTGCTGCTCACCAACCCGGAGGCCGTGCGCAACCCGTTTTATATGCTCGCACCCGGATGGGCGCTCTACCCCATGATCGGTTTGGCCACAGTAGCGACCGTGATTGCCTCGCAGGCCGTCATCTCGGGCGCGTTCTCGGTGACCCGGCAGGCTATCCAGATGGGCTATGCCCCGCGTTTGATCATTCGCCACACGTCTGCATCCGAGGCGGGGCAGATCTATATTCCTTTCGTAAACTGGACCCTGGCGATCGGCGTCGCCCTGCTGGTGCTGGGTTTCCAGAGTTCGAGCAATCTGGCTGCCGCCTACGGTATTGCCGTGACCGCCACCTTCGCCATCGACACTCTGTTGGTGGGCCTCGTCATGCGGGTGATCTGGGGTTTTGGCCGCGGTGTGGCCTTAACCGCCATGCTGGTCTTCCTCACTGTCGACCTTGCCTTCTTTGGCGCGAATGTAGTCAAGATCCCGGACGGCGGCTGGTTCCCCTTGGCGGCAGCGCTGACGATTTTCACCCTGCTGGTGACCTGGAAGCGCGGCCGGGAGATTGTGATGCTGCGTCTGGGCGAAAAGGCATTACCCCTTGGCCCCTTCGTGAAGAGTCTGCAGGAGAACCCACCGATTCGCGTTCCAGGAACCGCCGTATTCATGACCGCGGAATCAAAAGCGGTACCCTCAGCTCTGCTGCACAACATCAAGCACAACAAGGTGCTGCACGAACGTGTGGTAATCCTGAACGTGCGCTATGCCGAAGTTCCCTATGTCCCTGCCGACTTGCGGCTTGAATTGGAAAAACTGGCCGAAGGCTTCTACCACGTCGTCGTCCGCTACGGATTCATGGATGACATCGACATCCCCAAGGCCCTGTCTGAGTGCCCCTGTGGCATGCAGTTCGATATGATGGACACCACTTTCTTTTTCAGTCGGGAAAACCTGATTCCCACCCGCGGCGATGGCATGTCGCTCTGGCGCGAGCATATTTTCGCTGCCATGGCACGTAACGCTGCCAGCCCGATGACTTTTTTCCAGATTCCCGCCAACCGGGTGGTCGAACTTGGTGCGCAGCTTGAGATTTGAGGCTTTTCTCTGAGCGGGATGGCGCATGGGTGAAAGCACATCCCCCTGAACAACCATTTTCCATCTTGGTGAAAGGTGCGTTCCGCACCGAAGACCAGCCCGTCAGCTAGACACCTTATTGCGGTGTCCGAAACGGGTTGGCCCCGTACTTTCGTGGAATCTCAGCGTCGCTTCTGCCACCACATATACCCACCAATAATCAGCGCAACAAACACGATCACGCCGATGGTGATGTGGTGCTGGTATTGCGTGATGAGCGCTTCATTGCCGCCGAGGAAGTAGCCGAACAGGGTGAGGATGAGCGACCATAGTCCGGCCCCGAGGCTGGTATAGAAGGCGAAGGCGCCCAGATTCATGCGCGTGAGCCCGGCAGGGATGGAGATCAGGTGGCGGATGCCGGGAATGAGGCGGCCGGTAAAGGTGGAGACCGCCCCGTGACGGAGGAAGAACGCATCGGTCTTGTGCAGCAGTTCGGGGCGCACGAAGAAGTAGCGGCCCCAGCGTTCGAGGAACGGACGCCCCAGCCACATCGCAACGTAATAGTTGAACGAGGCGCCGACCAGGCTGCCGACGGTCGATGCCAGTACGATCAGTCCGAAGTTCATCTCCCCCTGGTGCGCAAGATAGCCCGCCGGGATCAGAACCAGTTCGCTCGGCACCGGCAATACGGTGGATTCCAGCGCCATCAGGATGAAGATGCCGGTGTAGCCCCAGTCGTGGACGGTGGCGAGGATCCAGTCGATGAAGTCGTGGAGCATTTGCAGGGGCTAGGGGCTAGGGGCTAGGGGCTAGGGGCTAGGGGCTAGGGGCTAGGGGCTAGGGGCTCGTTAAATTTCGCGGCCTCCGGCCGCTCATCCCCTAAATCCTATTTCCTAGATCCGGATTCCCATCCCTACACAACCGCCTCTTCCTTCTTCTCCACCGGCTTGATGAAGTGTTCGCGCTTGACGCCGAACATCAGCAGCAGCGGACTGGCGACCAGCACCGACGAGTAGATGCCGAACATGATGCCGATGGTGAGCGCGAGCGCGAAGTTGTGCAGCGCCTCGCCGCCGAAGAATAGCATCGACAGCACCATGATCTGGGTCGAGCCGTGGGTGATGATGGTGCGGCTCATGGTGCGGGTGATCGCGTCGTCGATGATGTGCGGTATGGTCGCGCCGCGCATCTTGCGGATGTTTTCGCGGATACGGTCGAAGATCACCACCGACTCGTTGACCGAGTAGCCCAGCACCGCCAGCACGCCGGCCAGCACGGTGAGCGTGAACTCCCACTGGAAGAAGGCAAACACGCCGAGGATGATGACGATGTCGTGCAGGTTGGCGAGCATGCCGGCCACGGCGAAGCGCCATTCGAAGCGGATCGCCAGATAGGCCATGATGCCAAAGGACACTACCAGCAAGGCGAGGGCACCATTGTCATAGAGTTCCCCGCCGACCTGTGGACCGACGAAATCGATGCGTCGCAGTTCCACGCTGGGGTCAGCCGCCGTCAGCGCGGACATCACCTGGTTGCTGGTCTCCGCGGCGGTGGCGTCGCCGCGAACCGGCAGGCGGATCAATACGTCATGGCTGGTGCCGAAATTCTGCACCGAGATTTCGGGCAGGCCGGTCTTTTCCATCGCCGAGCGAATCGCCGGCAGGTTGGCAGCCTGGGGATAGCTGACTTCGATCACGGTGCCGCCGGTGAAGTCGACGCCGAGGTTGAGACCGCGATCCCATAGCGCCCATATCGAGAACAGGAAGGTGAGCAGGGAAATGGCGGTGGTCGCCTTTCCCCAGCTCATGAAGGGGATGGTTTTCCTGAAGGGGAAGAGTTCGAGCATGGTTGGGCCTTAAATCGAGACTTTCGTCAGGCGCGCCTGGCGGCCGTAGGTGAGGTTGACCATCGCGCGCGACACCGTGACGGCGCTGAACATCGAAGTGAGAATGCCCAGGCACAGCACCACGGCAAAGCCGCGCACCGGGCCGGAGCCGAGCCAGAACAGCGAAATGCCGGCGATCAGCGTGGTGATGTTGGCGTCCAGAATCGTGCCCCAGGCGCGGTCGTAGCCGGCGCTGATCGCCGCCTGCGGCGTGGCGCCGTTGCGCAGCTCTTCCCGGATGCGCTCGTTGATCAGCACGTTGGCGTCGATCGCCATGCCCAGCGTGAGCGCGATCGCCGCCATGCCGGGCAGGGTGAGCGTGGCCTGCAGCATCGACAGCAGCGCGATCAGGAAGAAGCCGTTGATGGCGAGCGCAATCGACGAGAACAGGCCGAACACGCGGTAGTAAATGATCATGAAGGCCACCACCGCGAAGAAGCCCCAGATGTTGGCGTGGAAGCCCTTCTCGATGTTCTCGGCGCCCATGCTGGGACCGACGGTGCGCTCCTCGATGATCTGCATCGGCGCGGCGAGCGCGCCGGCGCGCAGCAGCAGCGCCACGTCGGACGCTTCCTGCGCGGTTTCCATGCCGGTGATCTGCACCCGGCCGCCGCCGATTTCCTCGCGGATGACCGGCGCGGTGATGGCTTCGGCCACGCCTTTCTCGATCAGCAGGATGGCCATGCGCTTGTTGACGTTTTCGCGCGTCACGTCCTTGAAGATGCGCGCGCCCTTGCCGTCGAGGTTGATGTGAACCGCCGCCTGCGCGCTGGTCTGGTCGAAGCCGGGGGCGGCATTGGTGATCGAATCGCCGGTCAGCACCACGTCCTTCTTCACCGCGATGAGGCCGCCGTCGCGGCTGGCCACGATGTCGGTGCCGAACGGCGCCTGGCCGCGTTCCAGCGCGAGCGGGTCGGCCAGTTCGTCGACCATGCGGATTTCCAGAGTGGCGGTGCGGCCGAGGATGTCCTTGGCCTTGGCGGTGTCCTGCACGCCCGGCAACTGGACCACGACGCGGTTGGCGCCCTGCTGCGTGATCACCGGCTCGGCCACCCCGAGTTCGTTGACGCGATTGCGAAGCGTGGTGATGTTCTGCTGCAGCGCAAACGATTGCACCTGCTTCTCGGCTTCCGGTTTCAGGCGCGCGGTCAGGCTGAAGCTTTCGTCCTGGTCCGCGGTGGCGAAGGCAAGGTCGCTGAACAGCGAGCCCAGCTTGTTGACGGCCTCGTCGCGCTGGTCGCGGGTGGCGAAATGCACGCTCACCGCATTGCCTTCGCGGGTGATGCGGCTGTAGCGGATTTTGGCGCTGCGCAGCTCGCTGCGGAAATCGTTCTGGTAGCGGATGGCGGATTTTTCCAGCGCCGCCGCCATGTCCACCTCCAGCAGGAAATGCACGCCGCCGCGCAGGTCGAGGCCGAGATACATCGGCAGCGCGTTGATCGATTTCAGCCAGGCCGGCGAGGCGGATACCAGGTTGAGCGCCACCGTGTAGCGATCGCCGAGACCCTTCTCCAGCACGTCCTTGGCCTTGATCTGCAGGTCGGTGCTGGCGAAGCGTACCTTGATGCTGTTGCCCGCCATCTCGATGCCGCCATAGGTCACCCCGCCGTCCCGCAGCAAGCCTTCCATGCGCGCCAGCAGCGCGGTGTCGGCCTGTTCGGTGGTGCGCACCGGCGACACTTGGACCGCCGGCTCCTCGCCAAAAAAGTTCGGCAACGTATACAGGAATGCGACCACCAGCGTGAAGCCGATGAGGATGTATTTCCAGAGCGGGAAGCGGTTCATTTTTTAGGGGCTAGGAATTAGGGGCTAGGAATTAGGGAGGGGGTGAAACTGGGCCTGGGCAGCTGCGTGGCCGAAGGCCACACATTCCCTAGTTCCTAGTTCCTAGCCCCTGCTTTTTTACAAGCCTTTAATGGTGCCCTTGGGCAGCAGCGTCTGGATCGACTGCTTCTGCACGTGGGTGATGACGCCGTCGGCGATTTCCAGCGCCACGTACTGGTCGCCCAGCTTGGCGATCTTGCCGACCTGGCCGCTGGCGGTGACGACTTCGTCGCCTTTTTGCAGTTCGCCCAGCATCTTCTTCTGTTCCTTGGCACGCTTCATCTGCGGACGGATGAGCATGAACCAGAACAGGATGAAGATGATGATGAGCGGCAGGAAGTCGGTGATGCCGGGGGTGGCGGCAGCGGCGGTCTGGGCGTGGGCGAGCGAAATCATGGTGGCGGGCGTAGAGTCAAAAACCAGACGATTCTAGCATGGCGGGGTGACGGCTCAGGTACAGCCGCCGGCGACCCGGAACGGCCGGGTCCGCTCCGCTGTGCCGGGATGGCTGCCGAGCAGGCTGGGGGTGCCGGATGACTGTTTGTCGAGCCGGCCGAGCAGGTCGGCAAAGCGGTGAGGCGGAATGCAGGCCGCTTTCAGCCAGGCCAGCGCGTAGGCGTCGGCCTCGCGCTCCATGTCGCGCGAATAGCCGCTTTGCAGCAACAGGCTGGGCAGGCCGGCGGCCAGGTCGGTGACGCTGCCGACGTCGCCGGTGACGGCCACCAGGATGGCCCCGGCGCCGATCCCTTGCAGCGCCAGCCGCAAGCTGTGACGGTGCTGCACATGGCCCAGCTCGTGGGCGAGGACCGCGAGGATTTCCTCGTCGTGCTGCGCCAGGCCGACCAGGGCGTCGGTCGCCACCACGGTGCCGCCCGGCAGCGCCAGGGCGTTGGCGCCGAACATCGGGCTGTGGCGAAACAGCAGCCGATAGGGCGGGCAGGTCTGCTGCCGGCAGCGCGCAGCCAGTTGCTGCGCCAGCGCCTTCTGGCGCGCGGCCGGCAGTGTGCTGGGCTGCAAGCTGAATTTTTCCATCAGCGCCAGCGATTCGGCGCCGATGCGCTTGTCCAGCCCGGCCGGCAGGGTGCGCGCGGCCAGTTGCGCCGCCGCCGGCACCCCCCAGCGCAACCCGGCGAGCATGACGAGAACAGAGACGAGCAGCGCGGCCAGCGCATAGCCGAGCCGGCCTTCGAGGCGGCGCGCCCAGCGTTCCGGGTCGCGCGCGGGCAGCGCCTGCGCCAGCGCGGCGAGTGCGGTCAGGTCGGCGCTGTGCAGTTCTTGCGCGTCGGGCAGGTGTACCACGCCGCGCGCGGCGCCCACGGGCGGCGCCAGATTGATGCGGTCGAGCGGCACATCGAGCGCGATGTCGTCGCCCTCGACATGCAGCCGGCCGGCTTCGAGCCAGGCCGTGACCGGATGCGCGCGCGAGGTGACGCCGTCGAACAGGTCGCCCGAAAAGCGCGTCACGTCAGCCCGATGTTGAGGTCGAACAGGTCGGCCATTTCGGAACCGGTGGCGCTGCTGGTCTGATGCTGGCCGGCGATGAACAGCCCCAGATCGTGCGGGCCGGTGACGGTGAGCCGGTCCGCGCGATAGCGCGCCAGCCGCACCTTGGCCCACGGGATGAAGAGGCCCAGCGTGAATGCGATCAGGATCAGGTTGCTGAGATAAATCCAGACCAGGCTGCGCGCGCGCTGGCTGGACTGGAAGCCCACCGGCCCCAGCGCCGTGCCGTTGTAGAACAGGTTGGCGGTGCGCGCCATGATCATGGCGCCGACGACCGGCAGCATCAGATAGAAGAACAGCATGCCAAGGCCGATGCTGCCCGCAATCTCGGCGCCGGCCGCTTCTGCCGGCACCCCGGCGGTCTTCATCTGATAAAGCTGGAAGAAGCCGTAGGCGACCACGGCAAGCGGCAGCAGCATGAGCAGGAAAGCCAGCAGGTAGACGCCCCAGAACGGCTTCAGCGTGCCTTGGTAACGCGCGGCGGTCTGCCCGTACACGGTGTTGCCGGCGATGAACCGGACCTGGCGGTAGGCCATGTAAGGCAGGATCAGGCCGAGCGTGGGCAGCATCAGCAGCGGCAGCAACACGTAGATCACCGCGGCCTCGCCCAGCCGGCCGGTGAAGTCGAAGCGCAGGCCGCGGTAGGCGCTCATTCGCGCGTGAAAGCGCAGGCTCATCACCACGATCCACGGCATCACGATCAGCAGGGCCAGCAGGAACAGCCCTGCCAGCATCGGCGAGAAATAGCTGGCGGCGTAATACGCCACCAGCGCGGCAAGCGCGATCAGCCGGCCCTTCAGAATCTGGATCGGCGAGGCGAGGTAGGAAAACGCCTGGTTGTCGAGCAGCGTGTGGCCGTAGAACCAGCGCAGCGTGCGCACCTTGGCCCAGGCGGAATAAATGCCGAGGGTGACGAGCGTGAGCGCGATGTTGACGATCCAGATGACGAAATACTCGCCGCCGCGACCGGTGAACTGCATTGGATAGTGCTTGGTTGGTGTCATGGTCTCTCCCTTGGTGTGCGTGTACTTGTTATGTCATCGAGACTCCGCGGCGCCATTCTACACACGAAGGCCTGCACACGAAGGGACGGAATCAGGTCACCATCCCTGCGCCTGCATGGCCTGAAATTCAGCCGCAAAGTCGGCAAAGCGACGGACCTCGATCGCGGCGCGCATGCCGGCCATCAGCCGGTGGTAGTAGTGCAGGTTGTGGATCGTGGCGAGCCGCGCGCCCAGGATTTCGTTGGCGCGGATCAGGTGGTGCACGTAGGCGCGGGAAAAATGCGTGCAGGTGTGGCAGTCGCAATCCTCGTCGATCGGCGCAGTGTCGGTTTTCCAGCGCGCGTTGCGGATGCGCATCTCGCCGCGCCGGGTGAAGAGGATGCCGTGACGCGCGTTGCGCGTCGGCAGCACGCAGTCGAACTGGTCGATGCCCTGCGCCACGGCCGCCACCAGGTCGGACGGCGTGCCGACGCCCATCAGATAGCGCGGCTTGTCGGCCGGCAACTGCGGCGCGGTGTGAACGAGGATGCGCGTCATGTCGTCCTTCGGCTCGCCGACCGACAGGCCGCCGATGGCATAGCCGTCGAAGTCCATGCCGATCAGCTCGCGCGCGGATTCGTCGCGCAGCGTCTCGAACATGCCGCCCTGCACGATGCCGTAGAGCGCATTGGGATTGCCGGCGTGCGCGGCCTTGGAACGCTCGGCCCAGCGCAGGCTCATCCGCATCGAGTCGGCGGCCTCGCGCTCGGTGGCGGGATAGGGCGTGCACTCGTCGAAGATCATCACGATGTCCGAATTCAGCGTGCGCTGGATCTGCATCGAAATTTCCGGCGTCAGGAACAGCTTGTCGCCGTTGATGGGCGAGGCGAACTTCACGCCTTCCTCGGTGATCTTGCGCAACTTGCCGAGGCTGAACACCTGGAAGCCGCCCGAGTCGGTCAGGATCGGTTTGTCCCAGCCCATGAAGCGGTGCAGCCCGCCGAATTTTTCGATCACCTCCAGCCCCGGCCGCAGCCACAGGTGGAAGGTGTTGGACAGCACCATCTCGAAGCCGGTGCCGGTGAGCTCGGCTGGCGACATTGCCTTCACCGTGCCATAGGTACCCACCGGCATGAACACCGGCGTCTGCACGGTGCCGTGCGCGAGCTGAAGCTGGCCGCGGCGCGCGCCGCCGTCGGTGGAGAGGAGGTCGAATTTCATGCGGGAGCAGGCTTCT
>JAKACL010000077.1 GCA_021821425.1 Pseudomonadota bacterium | reverse complement strand
ACCCGTCCCTTCGGGTTGCCGCGAGAAAGCGCGTCTGCGGCGTTGCGCCGCTTGGCAAGGGAGGGCCCTTGCCGGCGCGCCGCGCCTTGCATCCATCGCTTTCTCGCGGCAACGCGGACGCGAAATTCGTGTTAACACGCCCTAGCTTCCATGCAGAAATGAAAACCGGGCCATGTGGTCCGGTTTTGTTTTTGAAACGGCTGAATCAACCGTTATGCGGCGGCATCCAGCGGGACTTCCCAACCGGGGAATACGAGCACGGCGGGATGGCACTTGAGGGCGCGGGCAAGCACCTTCGCGCGCTCAACGCCAAGATTGACCCGGCCGTTTTCGATGGCGGAGAGGGTGGACTGGGGAATGCCGGTCAACTCGGCGAGCTGGCTTTGGCTGAGTTCCTGGAGCTCGCGCAGGATACGGACAGACTCGCCGACAGAGACCTCGACGCGCTTCTTGGCAGGACGAAAGTTTTTCATATCAGGGTCTCCGGTAATCGTGGGCAGTCACTTGAACGACTTGAATCAGAAAAACGTCGGCGATGACCTGGTAGATCACTCTCCACTGAAGCCCGAGTCGGGACGAACGGTAGCCCTTCCATTCACCCGACAAGGCTTCGTCGTGAAACCCCTTGATCGCGCGCAAGCCCGGCGGACCCGAAAGGCGAGCGATGTCTTTCCATTTTTCGTAGCGCTTCAGCACCTCGACCGGCACGCCGCCCGAAAGCTGCTTGTCGACCCGACGGTGTTCCTCGATTTGCCACATGTCGTATTGTGGCTATATCAAATAGGATATGTCAATCCGGCGCGGTCCTGCCGCTTCGGGCTGTCGGCAACTTCGGTCCGGCTGGACCTGGCTGGTGAAAAAGGCCGACGGCTCGGTCGACATCGTCAACATGGGCGCCGCCGGCACCCCGCTGACCACGGGCGACACCGCGCTGCTGTGCATTGACGTGTGGGAGCATGCCTACTACATCGACTACCGCAACCTGCGCCCCAAGTTCGTCGAGACCTTCCTCGACAAGCTGGTGAACTGGAAGTTTGCGGAAGCGAATTTCGCTTAAGCGGCTTTGCGGAAGCCTTGCGCTTCCCTCTGAAATGAAAACCGGGGCCATGTGCCCCGGTTTTGTTATGTAGTCACTTCAGCCTGTCGTTATATTGCTGTGCCGAAAGCCAAGCTTGCAGACAGTGCCAAGAAAACTGACCCGATGACATACAAGAGTCGATACACAAAGTCATTTACCTGTTCTGGCAATGTAGTGCCGTTCACGGTTTGAATGCTCCAGCCGATCTTACCAAGCGTGGCCCAAAGTAAGATCGCCACCCCGATGTACTGGGATACTTCGGAGAAGAAGAGGGGATTCGGAAGACTACACCAAACGTAAATGCGGCCAGCTAGAACTCCGACAACTATTGAGCCGACAACGAGCCAAAACGACGTGCAAAGCGCGTGTCGAATCTCGACCAATGAACGTGCCGAGTAGGGCTCAGACAACTTCTGGTTCTTCTCGTCCATCGCCTCTGGCGTATTCATCCAGGCTCCATGACGTTCGGAGAGGCTGACAAGCCGTTTAGGCGACGTCAGGAAATAGAACAACAGCTTCCATCTAGATGGACTCATTGGTTTCCTTCATGCACATAACAGTTTTTCAAGAGCACCATGGGTCTGAACATTTTTGTGATATCAGGCATTTGCAAATCACCAACTCAGCCGTTGATTGCCCAAGCAAATTGCCAGTTGGTCCCGATATTACGTGAGGAAAAGCCGGACGCAGGCATGCCTGTTGCAAGCAAGTCGCCGGCTTTCATTTCGCCTCCGTGCCCCCGTCCGCCAGCCACAATATTTCGCGGTAGCCACCCGCCACCAGCGCTCGACCTTCATCCAGCAGTTCTGCGCTGTCGGCGTCTGGCACTGCAGCGCCGTCGAGCAGGCGCAGCATCGTGGTCCAGCGGGCGCGCTGGTTCGCCACGGTCTTCGGCGCGGCGTGACCCTGGCGCCGCAGTTCGGCGACGCGGCTGACGAGGCGGAATTTTGCGGCTTCGAGTTGGAGCGGCAGCGGCAGGGACAGATCGAAAGCGATATCGAGGCGGTAGGGCGTGTCGACGGGTGTGTCCGGCTGCGGCGGCGGGCGCCACGACAGTTCGTCGGGGTCGGGTGCGATGCGGTTGGGGTCGAGCGGGAATTTGTGGAAGCCCCATTTCGCGCCCATCCAGCATTCGAGCAGTACGCGGTCGTCGTCGACCGTGCACAGTTTGCCGCCGGGGGCGGCGAGTTCGGCGTCGCCCGGCAGTGGACCGTAGGCGCGTGGATCCTGCTTCCATCTTGAAAAATCCCGGTTGGGCGGGGCGCCGTAGGCGGTTTCGAGTGCGCGCCAGAGCGCGATGAAGGCGCGGTAGTCGCGCTGGTAGTCGGGGTTGCGGCGGAGGAACTCCCACGCCCACTGGTCGCGCGTCAGCGCAGAACAATAGGCGTAGGTATCGGCATCCATCTCAGATCGGCAGGAACACCATGCTCGCGACGTTGACGACGCCGAAGCGGATCGCGCGATTGCTCTTGTCCTCGATGATCTTCGCCAGCGTGTCCTGGATGCCGATCAGCTTGCCGAATTCGCGCTCGAAGCTGAGGTTGGCAACGCCGCTGCCGTCGACGCCGTTGGAGAGCAGGACCGGCTCGCCCTGCGCGTCTCGGGCGCTGGAGAGTTTCCAAACCACGGCCTCGGTATTGCGCGCGGCGTTGTAGAGCTTCTGCGCGTCCACTTCGGTCAGCAGGTAGAACTCGGTCTTGTGGTCGAAGGCCGCCATGTGCATGACCAGGAGGCCGCTCATCAGTGCCTTCACCCGGTCGCCGTTGAAATCGGCGCGCCAGGGTTCGAGCAGGACGGTTTCCCAGGGGAGGTTTTTCTGCGGCGCCAGATGCCAGTGGTCGAGCGGCTTGAACACGGCGGCGACGGCTTCGTCGGCGCTGGCAAAACCGGATTTGCGCCACTCGTTGGGATTGCGGCGATAGAGCTTGAGGGTGAGCGTCCTGAGGATCGCGATGACTTCCTGCTGGTGGATTTCGATCACCGTGTCGACATCGCCCTTGGCCAGCTCCTTCATGCTGAAGCTGCGTACGCTGCTGCTGCCGTCCTTGCGCGCTATCGGTTGACTGCCACAGGCAGCGAGCAGCGTGGCGGTCAACAGGCAGGCGAGCAGGATGGGGGCGCGATTCACGAAGAGCAGCTTACCTCAATCTTCCTTGCCCAGTCAGGCGGTTCGGCGGCGTAGGCCTCGTGTTCGGGCTGCTCGTCGAATGGATGCATCAGCAGCGTGTGCAGGCGGTTCACCTCGCTGTAATCGCGGTCGTCTGCAGCCCGGCGGATGGCGATTTCGGCGAGGTGGTTGCGCAGGAGGTACTTGGGGTTGACCGCGCGCATCGCCGCAGCGCGTTCGGCGTCATTTGAACCCTGCTGGCGCAGCGCGGCGGCGTAGCGCGCCGCCCAGGCGTCGAAGGCCGCGCGGTCGAGAAACAGGTCGCGCAGCGGCGCGTTGGCTGCCCCCGTGCTGCTGTCAAAATCGCACAGCCGGCGCAGGAAGATGGTGTAGTCGACGTGGTTCTGCGCCATCAGCTGCAGCGCATCCATCACGTGCGAGGCGGTCTCGCTGCCCGGAGGCAGGCCGAACTTGGCGGCCATGCGTTCGAGATAGGCCTTGCCGAACACCTGAGGGTATTCGCCGATCGCCTGCGACGCGGTTTCCACCGACATCAGCGGCACCAGCGTCTGCGCCAGCTTGGTGAGGTTCCACGCCGCCACGTCGGGCTGCTGGTCGAAGGCGTAGCGGCCGCCGGTGTCGGAATGGTTGCAGACGTAGCCGGGATCGAAGGCGTCGAGGAAGCCGAACGGGCCGTAATCGAGCGTGAGACCGAGGATGGACATGTTGTCGGTGTTCATCACGCCGTGCGAGAAACCGACCGCCTGCCACTGCGCCATCAGCTCGGCGGTGCGCAAGCTCACCTGGCGCAGGAATTCCGGGTAGGGGTCGACGAGGGTTTTCAGGTCCGGGTAGTAGCGCGCAATGACGTAGTCGGCCAGCTGCCTGATCGGCTCGATCTGGTTGCGGTAGTAGAACACCTCGAACGAGCCGAAGCGCACGAAGCTCGGCGCCAGCCGCGTCACCAGCGCGGCGGTCTCCTCGTCCTCGCGGTAGACCGGGCGGTCGCTGCCGACGATGCACAGCGCGCGCGTGGTGGGGATGCCGAGCGCGTGCATCGCTTCCGAGCACAGGAACTCGCGGATACTCGAGCGCAGCACCGCGCGGCCGTCGCCGCCGCGCGAATAGGGGGTGCGGCCGGCGCCCTTCAGCTGGACTTCCCAGCCTTCGCCGGCGGCATTCTTCACTTCGCCCAGGAGGATCGCGCGGCCGTCGCCGAGCTGTGGCACATAGTGGCCGAACTGGTGCCCGGCATAGAGCGCAGCGATCGCGTCCATGCCCGGCAGCAGCCGGTTGCCGGCCAGCGTCTCGATCAGTTCCGGGCGCGTCATTTCGCGCTCGTCGAGGTCGAGCAGTGCCAGCGCTTCCGGGCTGTAGCAGACGAGATAAGGATCGGGAACCGGGGTCGGGCAGACGCGCGAGTAATAGGCTTCGGGCAGGCGGGCGAAGCCGTTGTCGAAGACGAGCGATTCAAGGGTGGCCATGGGCCGATTTTAAGGCCTTGTAAGGTTTGAACGACCCGCCCGACTTCAGGGTTACCCCCTCAACAACGGAACCCGTCATGAATCGTCTATCCCCTTGTATTGCACGCGGACTTCACACCCTGGACCTGGGCGGCGCCTGGGTCGGCCTGCTCGGCATCCGCCTGCTGCTGGCGTATGAATTCGGCATTGCCGGCCTGGAAAAACTGCGCGGCGAAAACTGGTTCGCCGACATCCAGGGCGACTTTCCGTTTCCGTTCAGCATCGTGCCGATCGAGCTCAGCTGGTTCCTGGCGACCTGGACCGAACTGATCGGCGCGGCAGCCCTGGTGATCGGTCTGGGCACCCGCTTCTGGGCGGTGTCGCTCTTGATTCTGGACATCGTCGCCTGGGCGTCGGTGCATGGGGCCCACGGCTACAACGTCTGCGACAACGGGTTCAAGCTGCCGCTGATGTATGCGCTGATGCTGGTGCCGCTGGTGCTGTCGGGGCCGGGCCGGCTGTCGCTCGACCACTGGATCCGCACACGCTGCGGATGAGACCGGTGGCGGCTGAAAGACCCTTTCGTCACCACGGTTGAGCATCGCGCCCGGATGCCGATATCTCCGATACGCACCCGGAGACCATCGCCATGAGTCCGCTCGACATGCAGCCCGCCGCGACGGCGCAGGAACTGTCGCTTTCCGCCATCATCGGTTCGCTGAGCTACGCGCTCGACCTGACCGAGGGCCTGCCGGCGGGCCACAGCCTGCGCTGCTGCTGGGTGGGCATGCATGTCGGCGAGCGGATGGGGATGGACAGTGAGGCGCTCTCGCATCTGTACTACACCTTGCTGCTGAAGGACGCGGGCTGCAGCAGCAATGCCGCGCGCCTGTTCGAGCTGTACGGCACCGACGACCGGCAGGTGAAGCGGGATTTCAAACTGGTCGACACCGACAGCCTGATGCGCCTCGGACGATTCGTCATGTCGCACGTCGGCGTCGGCAAGTCGCTGCACGAGCGGGTCAGCCGCATCCTCGATCTGGCGCAGAACGGCGAGCAGTTCGCCACCGAGCTGATTGCCACGCGCTGCGAACGCGGCGCGCATATCTCGATCCAGCTGGGTTTCGACGAGGAAGTCGCGGCCGGCATCCGTTGTCTCGACGAGCACTGGAACGGTAGAGGCAAGCCGGCCCGCCGCAGCGGGGCGGAGATTCCGCTCGCGTCCCGCATCGCGCTGCTGTCGCAGGTGGTGGAGGTGTTCCATTCCGCAGCGGGCCGGACGCATGTGCTGGCGGAAGTGCGCCAGCGTTCGGGCTCGTGGTTCGATCCGGCCGTGGTGGAGGCGTTTCTGGAAGTGCAGCTTCAGCCCGGGTTCTGGGAAGGCCTGAATGATGTCGACCTGCAGCAGCGCATCGAGCGGATCGAGCCGGCTTCGAAAGTGGTCCGCATCGACGAGCAGCGGCTCGACACCATTGCCGAAGCCTTTGCCCAGGTGGTCGACGCCAAGAGCCATTACACCTACGGCCACAGCGCCCGGGTGGCGATCTATACGGAGGCCGTCGCGACCGCGCTCGGCCTGCCGCGCGAACGGGTGCGCTGGCTGCGCCGCGGCGCGTTGCTGCACGACATCGGCAAGCTCGGCGTCAGCAACGCCGTGCTCGACAAGCCGGGCAAACTGGACGCGGACGAATGGGAGCAGGTCAAGGCCCACGCTGCCTATTCCGAACAGATCCTGTCGCGTCTGGATATCTTTTCGGAGCTGGCCTTCGTCGCCGCGGCGCATCACGAGCGGCTCGACGGCAAGGGTTATCCGCGCGGAATCGCAGCCGACCGCATCCCGCTCGCTACCCGCATCATCACCGTGGCCGACATCTTCGACGCCATCACGGCCGAGCGCCCCTACCGCGGCCCGATCCCGGTGACGGATGCGATCGCCATGATGGAGAAGGAGCGCGATGCCGCCATCGACGGCGCCTGCCTGGATGCCTTGAAGCAGGCCTTGCCGGGGCTCGGGTTCTAGCAGGATCCGCGGTAGAGCTGCACCGCGAATCCTTCGTGTTGCCATTCCCCGGCCAGCGACCAGCCGGCGGTTTTCGCCAACGAACTGAATTCGTCGCAGCGGAACTTGTAGGAATGCTCGGTATGCAGCGTTTCGCCCAGCGCGAAATGAACGCGCTGCCCTGCGATGTTAACGTCCTGCTCGGCGAGGCTGACCAGATGCATCTCGATGCGGCCGGCCATCGGGTTGTAGAACGCGTAATGCTGGAAACGGGTCAGGTCGAAATCGGCACCCAGCTCGCGGTTCAGCCGTGCCAGCAGGTTCAGGTTGAAGGCGGCGGTGACGCCGGCCGCGTCGTTATAGGCGGCGTGCAATCGCTGCGGATCCTTCTTGAGGTCGAAGCCGATCAGCAGCTGGCCGTCCTCGCCGGCGAGCCGGCGAAAGCGCGCAAGCAGCGCGGTTGCCGCGTCGGGCGGGAAGTTGCCGATGCTGGAGCCGGGGTAGTAGACGAGCCGCCGGCCTTCAGGCAGATACGGGGTGGCCGCTTCGAGGTCGTGGATGAAGTCCATGCCCAGCGCGGTGACGGCTAGGTCCGGATAATCGCGGGCGAGGGACTCGGCCGCCGCGGCCAGCGGCGCGCCGGCAATGTCCATCACGACGAGGTTCGCCGGATGCAGCGCGTCGAGCAGCCGGCGCACCTTGATGCAATCGCCCGCGCCCGGCTCGACGATGGCATCCACCGGGCCGATGGCGGCGGCGATGTCGGGCATGCGGGCAGCCATCAGCGTCTGCTCGGTGCGGCACAGCACGTATTCGGGTTGCGCGCAGATTGCCTCGAACAGGCGGCAGCCTGCCGCGTCGTAGAAATACTTGGGCGGAATGGATTTGGGGCTGGCTGCCAGCCCCGTCAGCACGTCGTCGCGCAGATCGTCGCGGTCGACGGAAAGGTCGGTGAACGCGAATCCCACTCAGGCCACGATCGTCACGCCAGTGCCGGCCTGCAGCCGGCCGATTTCGGTCGCGTTCGCAAAGCCGTGGCGGCGGAAGGTGTCCAGTACCGCGTCCCTGGATTCGGACGTGCAGCTCACCAGCAGGCCGCCGCTGGTTTGCGGGTCGGTCAGCAGCGCGCGCTGCCAGTCGGCGATGCCTGAGAGATGGGCTTCGTGTCCGTAGCTCGTCCAGTTGCGCTCGCTGGCGCCGGTGATGTGGCCGCCCTGCGCCAGGGCCGCCACGCCCGGCAGCAGGGGCAGCTGGGCAAGGTCGACCTGCGCGGCCACGGTCGAGGCGCGGGTGATTTCGAGCAGATGGCCAAGCAGGCCGAAGCCGGTGATGTCGGTCATCGCATGCACGCCGTCGATCGCGGCCAGATCGGCGCCGGGCGTATTGAGCTGGGTGGTGGCGGCGATCATCGCCGCGTACTGGTCGTCGCTCAGCAGGCTCTTTTTCAGTGCTGCGCTGTAGATGCCGACGCCCAGCGGTTTGGCGAGGATGAGATGGTCGCCGGCTTCGCCGCCGCTGTTCTGCTTGACGCGGCGCGGATCGACCACACCGATGCCGACCAGGCCATAGATCGGTTCCGGCGCATCGATCGAGTGCCCCCCGGCGATGGGAATGCCGGCGGCCTTGCACACCGCCTCGCCGCCGGCGAGGATCTGCCGGATGACGCTGTTGGACAGCTTGCCGATCGGCATGCCGACGATGGCCAGCGCGAACAGCGGTTTCCCGCCCATGGCGTAGACGTCGGACAGCGCGTTGGTCGCGGCGATGCGGCCGAACTCGAACGGATCGTCGACGATGGGCATGAAGAAATCGGTGGTCGCGACGATCGCCTGCGTGTCGTTGAGCCTGTACACCGCGGCGTCGTCGCCGTGCTCGATGCCGACCAGCAGGTCGGGAAACGCGGCGGCAACATGCGAGGCGAAGGGCGTGTCGGACAGGATGTCGCGCAGCACCGAGGGTGCGATCTTGCAGCCGCAGCCGCCGCCGTGGGAGAACTGGGTCAGGCGGATGGGTGCGTCGAATTGGGGGTCGCTCATTTTTTCAAATTCGCCCATCGTGAGAGTGGGCGCCTAGAATTCGGTTGGTCACTACGCCTTTATATAACATGAACCCGGCTCATCCCGTCAGCGCGTTCAGCGCAGACACCCTCATCGATCTGCTTGCGCAGGCGCGCGGCCGGCTGCGTGCGCTGATCGAATGCCTGCCTGACGGCGGCTGGCTCGGGCCGCGCGCCGGGCATCTGAATCCGCCGTTGTGGGAGTACGGACATCTCGTCTGGTTCCAGGAGCGCTGGTGTTTGCGCGAACGTGCCGACGGCACGCGCCTCCCCAGCCTGCTGGCAGGCGCCGATGCCTTGTACGATTCCTCGGCCGTGCCGCACGACACGCGCTGGGACCTGCCCTTGCTCGACCCGGCCGCAGTCGACGACTACGCGCGCCGGGTGGCCGATGCCGTGTCCGCCCGCCTGCGCAATGCGTTCGACGGGGACATCGCCTACTTCGCCGAGCTGTGTCTGTATCACGAGCTGATGCACATCGAAGCCTGGTGGATGGCGTTTCAGGATCTCGGCTATGTGCCGCCCGTGTGGCCGCAAATGGGCGGCGTGCAGTTCGCGCCGCGGCAGGTGTTCGCCGAAGGCGAGGTGGCGCTGGGGAGCGGAGCCGACGGCGGGTTTATTTTCGACAATGAAAAATGGCGCCACACGGTGGCGGTGCCGGCATTCGACATCGACGCGATCCCGGTGACCGAGACGGCCTTCGCCGAGTTCATCGAGGCGGGCGGTTATCGGCAGCGCTCAGCATGGTCGGACGCAGGCTGGGCCTGGCGCCAGACGCACGACGCCCGCCATCCGCTGTACTGGCGTCAGGCAGACGGCGACTGGCAGGCGCGCCACTTCGACCGCTGGCTGCATCCGGATCCGAAGACACCGATGCTGCACGTGAACCGTTTTGAGGCCGAGGCGTTCGCCGCGTGGCAGGGCCGGCAATTGCCGACCGCCGCGCAGTGGCTGCGTGCGGCAGCCCATCCGGATTTTCAGTGGGGCAGGGCATGGGAATGGCTGCGCGATCCGTTCGCGCCGTATCCGGGCTTTGCACCCGATCCGTATCACGATTATTCCGAACCCTGGTTCCATACCCACGGCGAATTGCGCGGCGGCGGGCCGGTCACCGATCCTTCGCTCAAACGTGCCGGCTTCCGCAATTTCTACCTGCCCGAGCGGCGCGACCCGTTCGCGGGTTTCCGGACGGTGAGTCCGGCTTAGCCGCCGGTCATCGACATGAAGCGGAGGATCTTGTGCGGCGCCTCGCGGAATTCGTGGCGCTCGGGCTTGAGGTTGATGGCATGGACGATCGCCGCTTCCAGTTCGACATCGCTGCAGCCGCCGCGCAGCAGCGGACGGAACTCGAATTTCTCGTCCTGCCCCAGGCACATGTAGGCGGTGCCGTCGACGGCGATGCGCACGCGGTTGCAGGTTTCGCAGAAATGCTGCGAGATCGGCGTGATGAAGCCGACGTTGAAGCGGCCGTCGGCCGTGCCCAAGTAGCGTGCGGGGCCGGCACCGGGCAGCGTGGTTTCGACGAGGTCGAACTGCCGGCGCAGGCGTTCCTTCACCGGCTGCAGGTCGAGGTATTCGGCGTTCTGCCCGGTGGCGCCCATCGGCATCGATTCGATCAGGCGCAACACGAAGCCGCGCTGCATGCAGAACGCGACCATTTCGTCGATCTCGTCGTCGTTGCTGCCGGCGAGCGCCACCATGTTGAGCTTGATTGGCGCAAAGCCCGCGTCCTGCGCGGCGGCGAGGCCCGCCATCACTTTCGCCAGCACGTCGCGGCCGTTGATCTTTTCCACCCGCGCCTGCTGCAGCGAATCGAGGCTGACATTGAGCCGCGTGACGCCGGCGGCCTTCAACGCCTGCGCGTGCTTGTCGAGCTGGGTGGCGTTGGTCGACAGCGACAGGTCGTCGACGCCGGGCAAGGCAGCGATGCGCCTGGCAAGATCCGAAATGTCGCGCCGCAGCAGCGGCTCGCCGCCGGTCAGGCGGATGCGGCTGACGCCGAGCCGGGCGAACGCGCCGATCAGGCGCTCGATCTCGTCGAAATCGAGCCAGTGCTCGGGCTCCTCGAAGCCCTTGAAGCCTTCCGGCATGCAGTAGCTGCAGCGCAGGTCGCAACGGTCGGTCACCGACAGGCGCACGTAATCGATGCGGCGTCCGAACTGATCCTGAAGCGTGGCTGACATGATGGGCGAGGGGGGGTGGATTGCCAGAGATGGGTTATATATGAAAAAATATAACACAAATCATTCGGACTGCCTCCATGACGAGATTCGACCTCGCACTCTGGCTGATTCCCGCGCTTATCGCGGACGCGCTGCCGCAAACCGGAGCGTTGCCGCA
>JAKACL010000076.1 GCA_021821425.1 Pseudomonadota bacterium | reverse complement strand
AGTTCCCCGAGAATCTGCAGATGCCGTTCGTTGGCGTCTTTCGGCACCAGCAGAATGAAGCACAGCGATACCGGCTGGTTGTCGGGTGCGTCGAAGTCGAGCGGGGTGCTCAGCCGGTACAGCGCGCCGCAGGCATCCTTCAGGCCCTTGATGCGGCCGTGCGGAATCGCGATGCCGTAGCCAAGCGCGGTCGAGCCCAGGCGTTCGCGTTCGAACAGGCTGGTGAAAATGTCGGTGGATTTGAGTCCGTGGGTCCGTGCAAACAGGTCCGCAGCGTGTTCGAACAGCTTTTTCTTGCTGCTGAAACTCAGGTCCAGCAAGGTCGTGTCGACGGAAAGGAGTGGAGCGATTAGATTCATGCCGGTTGCATGGCCGGGCAAAGCGCCGGCGTTCCGCAAATTATACGCCCGGAGCGTGTCCGGGCTTCCCTGATCAAAAGAACCAGATCAGGCGGTATTCTCGTTTACGTTGACCTGATGCTTGAGGCCACCATCGCCCTGGTGGACATCCGAGGTTTTTTCCTTGTGCTTGACGATCTGGCGGTCGAGCTTGTCGGCCAGCAGGTCGATCGCGGCATACATGTTGCCGTCTTCGCTGTGCGCGTGAAAATCATGGCCCTTGACGTGCAGGTTGGCTTCCACTTTATGTACCAGCTTGTCGACCTGCATGATCACGTTCATGTTGATGACGTGGTCGAAGTGGCGTTTGACGCGATCGAGTTTTTCGGACACGTAATCGCGGATGGCTGGGGTAACTTCCAGGTGATGGCCGGAAATGGTCAAATTCATAGCGCCTCCTAAAGCGGCTGAAGAAACGGATTGCCAGTATTGCGCTGGATCAGGCGCGATTGTGCGCGCCTGATTTCATTGTGGGACGAAAGCCGGAGACATTCAAGCCGGCCGGGCACCCGTGCCGACGGATCGTGAAATCCCCTGAATCAGAGCGAACGCCGCATGTTTGCGGGCGGAATTTGCAGCGACTCGCGGTATTTGGCGACGGTGCGGCGGGCCACCACGATGCCCTGCTGTCCGAGGACTTCCGCCAGCTGGCCGTCGGACAGCGGTTTCCCGATGTTCTCTGCGGCAACCAGCTGCTTGATCAGTGCGCGGATGGCGGTCGACGAGCAGGCGCCGCCGTTGTCGGTAGAGACGTGGCTGCCGAAAAAGTACTTCAATTCGTACAGCCCGCGCGGCGTCATCATGTACTTTTGCGTGGTGACGCGCGAAATGGTCGATTCGTGCAGTTCCACCGCGTCGGCGATCTCGCGCAGCACCAGCGGGCGCATCGCCACTTCGCCGTGTTCGAAAAAATGTTTCTGGCGGTCGACGATGGCCTGCGAGACGCGCAGGATGGTGTCGAAGCGCTGCTGCACGTTCTTGATCAGCCAGCGCGCTTCCTGCAGCTGGGTGGCCAGTTGATTGCCGCCGTTTTCGCGATGGCGCGCCAGGATGTCGGCATAGACGCGATTGACGCGCAGCTTGGGCATGGCGTCGGCGTTGAGGCTGGCGATCCACATGCCCTTGATCTTGCGCACGTAGACATCGGGGATGACATAGTGCGTTTCGTCGACGCCGAAGGCCGCGCCGGGGCGCGGATTCATCGAGAGGATCAGGGTCCGCACGGCGCGCAGCGTGGGGTCGTCGATGCCGAGCATTTTTTTCAGCTTGCCGACGTCGCGCGCCGCCAGCAGGTCGAGGTGATGCGTGGTCAGCCGGATGGCGTCGTCGCGCGCCGGGGTGTCGGCGGGCAGGGCGCGCAGTTGCAGCGTCAGGCATTCGGCCAGGTTGCGCGCGCCGACCCCGGTCGGGTCCATATTTTGCAGGTGCTTGAGCGCGGTTTCGACCTCTTCGGGTTCGAGTTCTTCCAGCTCGTCCGCGAGACCGGCGGCAATGTCTTCCAGCGGCTGGGTGAGGAAACCGGCCTCGTCGAGGTCGTCGATCAGTGCGGCGACGAGGGTGCGGTCGCGCACGGTGAGCGGACTGACGATCAGCTGGTTCAGCAGGTGCTCACGCAGCGTCGCGCCGGAGACCGCGCCCTGCGCGTAGTCGTTGTCTTCATCGTCGCCGCTGGCGCTGCTGTAGTCGTTCCAGTCGGCATCGTCGAGCGAGGTGGCCGGCTCGGATTCGTTGCTCGGTTCCGGCGCGGCCGTGGTTTCCGTGACCTGCGTCTCGGCCTCGGCGGTATGGGCCGGTGCTTCGGACGGGGTTTCGTCCTCGTCCTCGCGCTCCAGCAGCGGATTGTCCTGCAGCATCTGTTCCAGTTCCTGGTTCAGTTCGAGCGTCGACAGCTGCAGCAGCCGGATCGACTGCTGCAGTTGGGGCGTCAGGGTGAGGTGCTGACCGAGCTTGAGTTGGAGACTGTGCTTCATGGGATTTGACTACGGCAAAAATCGTGCCGGCTTGAGTCGAGTGTAGCGCGATTCGCGCCCGGCCTGCACTACAGGCGGAAGTTTTCGCCCAGATACACCTTGCGCGCGTTGTCGTCCTCGATGATGCGATCCGGCGCGCCGCCAATCAGGACGCGGCCTTCGTTGATGATGTAGGCGCGGCTGCAGATGCCCAGCGTTTCGCGCACGTTGTGGTCGGTGATCAGTACGCCGATGTCGCGCTCGACCAGAAAATGCACCAGTTTCTGGATATCGAGCACCGCTATGGGATCGATGCCCGCGAACGGTTCGTCGAGCAGGACGAAGCGCGGATTGATCGCCAGTGCGCGGGCGATTTCAACCCGGCGCCGCTCGCCGCCGGAAAGACTGATCGCGGACGCTTCGCGCAGATGCGCGATATGCAGGTCCTCGAGCAGGTTTTCCAGGTGTTCCGTGCGCTCTTCCCCGGTGTATGGCTTGAGCTCCAGAATGGCCTGGATGTTCTCCTCCACCGTCATCTTGCGGAAGATCGACGGTTCCTGCGGAAGATACGACAGGCCTAGCCGCGCGCGCTGATGGATCGTCATGTGGGTGAGGTCGTGCGTGTCCATGTGCACGCTGCCGCCGTCGGCCGCGACCAGCCCCACCACCATGTAGAAACAGGTGGTCTTGCCGGCGCCGTTGGGGCCGAGCAGGCCGACCACTTCGCCGCTGTTGACCTCGAACGAGACGTCGTGCACCACAGTGCGTTTGCCGTAGGTCTTGCGCAGGTTGTGGGCGGAAATCCGGCTCATGGCTTGGGCGCGGCGGGTTGCTCGGCGCGCGGTTTCGGACGGATGACGGCGCGCACGCGGCCGCTCGGAGTTTGCGCGTTGGGCTGGCCGACCACCGAGTAGAACTCGGTGTTGGCATTGTAGGAAATCTGCGCCCCGCGCAACTCGTCGCCGCCGCGCCGCAGGCGCGCCTGACCGATCAGTTGAAGTTGCCCGTTGACGCTGTCGTATTCGATGCGGTCGGAAAATCCCTCGATGTATTCCTCGCGCCCCTCGACTTTCTGGCGAAACGCCGCCGGCCGGCCGGTGGCGCTGATCCGGTCGATGCCATCCGCGTTCTGCGTCACCTGCACATAATCGGCGCGCAGCATCAACGTGCCCTGGCTGAGGATCACATTGCCCTGGTAGACGCTGATCTTCTTGATGTCGTCGAGCGTGACCGTGTTCGCCTCGAGGTTGACCGGCTTGTCGCGGTCGGCCTTCTCGGCATGGACGGGCGATGCCAGCAGCGCGGCGTACAGCGCCGCGGATAAAACGATTTTGAGTATGGGCATGGCGTTCATGTTCTTCCGGAAATGTAGCGGGCATTCACCCGCCCTGTCAGCTTGATCTTGCGTTGCCGGGCGTCGTACTCCATGCCGCCCGCACGCATTTCAAGCGTATCGTCGCGCACCTCGACCGCGCCGGGTGCGCGCATCTGGTCGCGCTCTGGAAACACCAGCAGGCGTCCTGTCTTCAGCGTCATCGGGGACTGTCCGGGCCGCGCCGCCCGCTCGACGACGACGTCGCCGCGCAGGTCCACTTCGCTGCCATCCGGGGAGACCGTGCCTTCCCGCGCCACGGCGCGGACTTCGCCGGTCTCGTCGTTGATGCGGACGAAGCGCGGCGCTTCCAGCTCGGTGCGCTTGCTGCCGGTGTAGTGCTTGAGCCGGTCGGCGGACAGGCGGTATTGCGGCTTGCCTGTGGGATCGGTGCGCAGCGCATCGAAATTTTCCATGATGCCCTCGGGGTCGGTCGGGTTCGCCAGCGCGCCAGTCGCCGGCGCCTGCACCGACCGTTCGATCCAGAAACTGAGCGCGGCCAGCAGCAGCAGCATGGCCAGGGGCAGCCACAGCGAGCCGCGTGCAATCATTTCAGATAGGGCGCCAGTGCAGCGTCCAGCGTGCCCTGCGCGCGCATCAGGAATTCGCAGGCCTCGCGCACCGCACCGTGTCCGGCCGCGCGCGTGGTGGTGTAGTGGCTGTGGGCCTTCACCAGTTCGGGCGCCGCAGGCACCGTGATCGCCAGCCCGGCGCGCCGCATCACCGGCAGGTCGACGACGTCGTCGCCCATGTAGGCGGTGGCTTCGCAGTCGAGCTTGAGTTCGCGGCACAGTGCTTCGTAGACAACCAGCTTGTCGTGCGCGCCCTGGTGGACAATCTCGATGCCGAGGTTTCTGGCGCGGTGCTCCACCACGCGCGAACTGCGGCCGGTGATGATGGCGAGCTGCACGCCGCTGCCGCGGAGCATTTTCAGGCCATGGCCGTCGAGCGAGTTGAAGCCCTTGAATTCCTGGCCGTCGTCGGCCAGGAACAGCGTGCCGTCGGTCATCACGCCGTCGACGTCGAAGGCGATCAGCCGGATTTTTTGCGCGCGGGCGAGCAGCGCGGCGGGAATCGAAACCGGCGTCATCACACCACCCCCGCCTTCAGCAGCGCGTGCATGTTGAGCGCGCCCACCAGGGTGTCGTGTGCGTCGACCACCAGCAGGCCGTTGATTTTGAGCGTTTCCATTTTTTCCACCGCCGCCACGGCCAGTTCGTCCGCGCGGATCGTCTTCGGGTTGCGCGTCATCAGGTCGGCCACGCGCGCCTGCTGCAGGTCGAGCGTATGCTCCAGCGCGCGGCGCAGGTCGCCGTCGGTGAACACGCCGGCCACGCGGCCGGCGGCATCGACCACGGCGGTCATGCCGAGTCCCTTTTGCGTGATTTCGAACA
This sequence comes from Pseudomonadota bacterium, assembly GCA_021821425.1. The sequence goes on along the minus strand of JAKACL010000076.1, from coordinate 5,964 downwards.
GCGCGGCCTTGAGCGAGGCGTCGAGCGGCACCTGCGGCAGCGCATCGCCGCTTTGCATGATGTCGCGCACGTGCACCAGCAGGCGCCGGCCGAGACTGCCGCCGGGATGGGTGCGCGCAAAGTCGTCGGCCGAAAAGCCGCGCGCATCGAGCAGCGCCACCGCCAGCGCGTCGCCCATCGCCAGCGCCGCGGTGGTGCTGGCGGTGGGCGCGAGATTGAGCGGACAGGCTTCCTTGTCCACCCCGGCATGGAGGTGCGCATCGGCTTCGCGCGCCAGCGTCGAGTTCGGATTGCCGGTCATCGCGACGAGCTTGGCACCGCGCCGCTTGATCAGCGGCACGATGCAGACGATTTCGCTGCTCTCGCCCGAGTTCGATAAGGCCAGCACCACGTCGTTGGGCGCGATCATGCCGAGGTCGCCGTGGCTGGCTTCGCCCGGATGCATGAAGAAAGCCGGCGTGCCGGTGGACGCCAGGGTGGCGGCGATCTTGCCGCCGACGTGGCCCGACTTGCCCATGCCGGAGACCACGACGCGTCCGCTGCACGCCAGCATCAGCGCCACCGCATCGGCAAAGCCGGTGTCGAGACGCGACGACATCACGCGCAGGGCGTCGGCCTCGATGTCGAGCACCTGGCGCGCGAGGGTGAGCAAATGTTCGGGACTGGGGGGCTGGGAGTGCATGGTCGGCAAGTATACTAAAGCCTGCCTATCCAACCGCGATTTACTCGATGCATGGCACGCTTCCGCTTGTACTGATCCTGCTGGTGGTCGCCGTGCTGGTGACCGCGGCGGCGCGCGCGCTGCGCCTGCCGACCATGCTCGGCTACCTGATCACCGGCATCGCCATCGGTCCCTTCGCACTGGGCTGGATTCCGGACAGCGAGGAAGCGCGCTATCTCGCCGAGTTCGGCGTGGTGTTCCTGATGTTCTCGATCGGCCTCGAATTCAGCCTGCCGCGCCTGATGACGATGCGCATGACGGTGTTCGGCTTCGGCGGCGCGCAGGTCGTGCTCACCATCGTGCTCACCGCCTTCATTGCCTGGCTGCTCGACCTGCCGCTGCTGGCGGCGATCGCGCTGGGCGGCATCATGTCGATGTCGTCCACTGCCATCGTCTCGAAGCTCCTGGCCGAGCGGCTGGAAATCCAGACCCCGCACGGCCGCCAGATTTTCGGCGCGCTGCTGTTCCAGGACCTGGCCGTGGTGCCGCTCCTGATCCTGATTCCGGCCTTCGCGATGGATGCCGACAACATGGGCCTGGTGCTGGGTCTTGCCGCGCTGAAGGCGGTGGTGGTGCTGGGCTTCCTGCTGTTCGTCGGCCAGCGCATCATGCGGCCGTGGTTCCAGTGGGTGGCCGGCCGCAAGTCGCCCGAGCTGTTCACGCTCAACCTGCTGCTGTTCACCCTCGGGCTGGCTTTCCTGACCGAAAGCGCCGGTCTGTCGCTGGCGCTGGGCGCCTTCCTCGCCGGCATGCTGATTTCCGAGACCGAATACCGCTACCAGGTGGAAGACGACATCAAGCCTTTCCGCGATGTGCTGCTGGGGCTGTTCTTCGTCACCATCGGCATGCGGCTCGACCTGATGCAGGTGATGCTGAACTGGGGCGATGTGCTGTTGCTGCTGCTCGCCATTGTGGTCGGCAAGGTGGTGCTGGTGGGCGGCCTGGCCACGGCCTTCGGCAGCAGCCGGCCCACTGCCGTGCGCACCGCGCTCGGGCTGGCGCAGGCGGGCGAATTCGGCTTCGTGCTGCTGGCGCAGGCGGCCGACCTGAAGTTGCTGGGCGCCGAGATCACCCAGCCGGTGCTGGCGGCCATGGTGCTGTCGATGCTGATCGCGCCGCTGGTGATCCACCGCCTGGATGCCATCACCCGGCTGCTCGCCGGCAGCGAATGGGCCGGGCGCGCGAAGGAAGTGCACGACATCGCGGTCAAGACTTTCGGCAAGGCGCAGCACGTGATCGTCTGCGGCTATGGCCGCAGCGGCCAGAACCTGGCGCGTTTGCTCGAGGCCGAGGGCGTCAGCTTCATCGCGCTCGACGCCGACCCCGAGCGCATCCGCGCGGTGGCGGCGTCCGGCGTCAGCGTGGTGTACGGCGACGCCAGCCGGCGCGAAGTGCTGGTCGCCGCCGGTCTTTCGCGCGCGCAGGCCATTGTGGTGACCTACTCGGACCTGCATTCGAGCATGGCCATCCTGCGTCACGTGCGCGAACTGCGGCCGGATCTGCCGGTGGTGGTGCGCACCATCGACGACACCCACATCGATGCGCTGAAAGCGGCCGGCGCGACCGAAGTGGTGTCCGAAGTGATGGAAGGTTCGCTGATGCTGGCCTCGCACGCACTGATGCTGCTGGGGGTGCCGCTCACCCAGGTGCTGAAGCGGATCCGCGACGTGCGCGAATCGCGTTATGCCATCATGCGCGGTTTTTTTCGCGGCGCCTCGGACGCCGACAGCGAGCTGGACCAGGAGGCCCAGCCGCGCCTGCATACCGTGCTGATCACCCAGGGCGCCGCCGCGGCAGGGCAGCGCCTGGACGCGCTGATGCTGGATGAATTGCGGGTGGACGTGGTGGCGATCCGCCGCCAGGGGATCAAGGGGGTCGATCCGCAGCCCGACACCGAGATCCGGGTGGGCGACGTGCTGGTGCTGCGCGGCGCCGCCGATGGGCTGGCGGCGGCCGAATTCAGGGTGTTGCAGGGCTAGGCGGGCAACGAAAGGTTCGCGTCAGGGACGCATGCAGACGATATAGAAATTGTTGCCGTTATCGACATACCCCACTCCGGGCGCTGCAGCGTTCATAGCCGTAGCGCCACGTACTGAGCCGGTGATGGCGTTGCCGTCGTCGAACTGGGTATCGATAGCCTGCGCAATCACGGCCGGCAGATCGTCGGTGCAGACCACGAGGCCGGGCAGGCCGAAGGCAATATCCTGCACACCGGTAACGCCGCCCACGGCATTGGGAGGATTATTGCTGCTGGTGTTGTCGCCACCGACCAGGCCGGCGCGACGCAGGTGCAACCAGAACTGACGCGATTCGTCGGTGGCAACGGCGGTATTGTAGGCGCCGGCAATCACCCCGTCGCCTACGGCACCGGAGCTGGGTACAGGGGCGGCAATGGTCCAGCGTGCCGCCGCGCCGGCATCGTCGCCCGGCAGGGCCAGATAGCGGCCCTGATACAGGTTGATGGCGGCGGTCATCGACTGCAGGTCGTTCGACACGTTGCGGATGCGGCCCTGGGTGATAAGCTCCTGCCCCTTGAGGATGCCGCCGAGCAGCAGGCCGATGATCACCAGGACAATGGCGATCTCGATCAGCGTGAAGCCTGACTGGTGCCGCGGTAGATTGGGGTGGGACATGGTGGGTTTCTCCGTTATCGTCATTTGGTTTTGCCAATTCTGCAAAATACGTGCCAGTGTGAGAAACAAATCAACCCATTGATAATCAATAACAAATTAGATAAATGTCCGTAGAAAACCCGCCCGAACTGACGAATGTGCGTCGCCCTTGTTGGAATTCCATCAGCGTGAGCCGACGGGACGCCCCTCTCGCTCTGTGCCGCTGCCGTGCCGTGCATCGCTGCCGCGCGCCGTTTTTTGTCGACCGGGATGCGCAGCGCCATGTCTGAGCGCACTGACACTGCCGTACGCCCCGACGGCATAGCCGCGCTGACCGCGCGCTTCACGCGGGTGGCGCCCGAGCGCTGGCTGGCGCTGATGCTGCTGGCCCTGCACGTGGCGGTGGTGCTCGACGCCGAGGCGGCGGTGACGCGCGCTTTCCTGCTGGCGCATTACGGTCTGTTCCTGCTGTGGCAGCCGCTGGTGCGCAGCGAAGCGCGCATCGAGCCGCGGCTGGCGGTGCCGGTGTTTGCGATGGCGGCCCTGCTGGTGCTGGTCGACAGCACCTGGGTGATGGCCTTGTGGCTGGCGATCCTGGCCGGGCTGGTGGGCGCGGTGGCGGCCTCGCAGCACGAGGGCCGGCGTCTGGGCTACCTGCTGGCGCTCGCCTACCTGCTGGCGCTGCTGCTGGCCTGGGTGCTGCCGCAAAGCCTGGGCGACGCGGCGCTGCTGCCGGCGCCGATGCAGACCGCGGCGCGCTACGGCCTGGCGCTGCTGCCGCTGGCGATTCTGTTCCTGCCGGCGGCGCGGGTGCGGGGCGGGTCCTCCACGCTCGATTTCATTTACGGGCTGATGCTCTCGCTGCTGATCATGGTGATGGCGCTCGGCGTGTTTGCCGTGGTGGCGGTGGCCCAGGTGAGCTATGCCTGGGCGCTGGTGCAGACGCTGCTCGGCATGGCCGCCCTGCTGCTGGCGCTGTCGTGGCTGTGGAATCCGCGCGCAGGTTTTGCCGGGCTGGGCCAGGTCACTTCGCGCTACCTGCTATCGGTGGGCCTGCCGTTCGAAGGCTGGGCGCAGCGGCTGGCGACGCGTGCCGAGCGCGAGCGCGATCCCGAATCCTTCGTGCGCGACGCGCTGGCCGACCTGCACGAACTGAGCTGGATCCGCGGCGGCCACTGGCAGGCGGCGCGCGGCGAGGGGCGCTTCGGCGAGCCCGCCGAACACGGCATCCGCCACGATTTCCACGGCCTGAGCGTCACCTGGCAATCGAACCGTCCGCTGACGCCGGCGCTGGCCTTGCATGTGCGCCTGCTGTCGCAGCTGCTGGGGTATTTTTACGCCGCCAAGGTGCGCGAGCAGACGCTGCGCGAGCAGGCCTACAGCCAGGCGATCCACGACACCGGCGCGCGCCTGACCCACGACGTGAAGAACATCCTGCAGTCGCTGAAAACCCTGCTCGCCGCGGCCGAAACCGCCACCCCGGACGACAGCGAACGCCTGCTCGCGCTGATGCGCCGGCAGCTGCCGCAGCTGGCGTCGCGGCTGTCGCAAACCGTCGACAAGCTGAAGCAGCCGGCCGAAACCGAGGCCGCCAACATGCCGGCGCAGGCGTGGTGGCGTGCGCTGCAAACCCGCTACGAACACGACGACGTGCAATTTTTTGCCGAGGCGGTCGACGACACGCCGGTGCCGCAGGACCTGTTCGACAGCGTCGCCGACAACCTGCTGACCAATGCGCTGCGCAAGCGGCAGAGCGAACCCGCCGTGGCGATCGAAGTGCGGCTTGAAGTGCAGCCATTGCTGGGGCTGACCGTCACCGACAGCGGTGCGCCGGCGCCCGAGCATGTGGCGCGCAACCTGTTCCTGAGCCCGGTGGCGTCGGATTTCGGACTGGGCGTGGGCTTGTATCAGGCCGCACGGCAGGCGGCGCGGTCAGGGTTTCGGTTGGCGCTGCATGAGAATCACCCGGGACGGGTGACGTTCCGCTTGCAGGCTACGGACAGCAGTCCGAACCCGTAGGGCCTGCCTGAACCAGAAAACCGCGGTTCATTCACCCTGAATTCCTCACCACAGAGGCAGAGAGGATTCAGGAGGGCGCAAGGGGTTGACCTTGCCGGTCTTTATGCGACCCGCGCAAGCGGGAAACGGATTTCGATCGCATCGAACGGCACGAAAATCATGCCGTCTTCATCTAAGCTAATTCGTTGGAAGTCCGGCGCCTAAAAATTCAGCTGATCGACTTCCAGCCCCAGCGCCGCCGCAATCTTGACGAGCGTGGCCTTGCGAGGACGCCTGGCGGATTCCATCTGCGCGTACGCGGCCTGTGAAACACCCATCCGGGCGGCAACCTCGGCTTGAGTCAGGCGCAGGTATTCGCGCCATGCCTTGACCGGAGACATGCCGCCATCGAAGGCCATGCCAACCACGGCGTTGGGGACGGTTCCCGGCGTGAATCCGCCGCTCATGCGCTGGAACTGCGCATACGGCACCACCACGAAGGCCGGCTTGCCGTCCTCGCCCAGAATCGTCTGGAAATCAGTACGTGCGTTCATCCCGTTTCCTCACTTCCTCGATGCTGACGATGCACACATCGCCGCCCATGAAATCGAAAAACACGCGGTAATTGCCCAC
>JAKACL010000075.1 GCA_021821425.1 Pseudomonadota bacterium | reverse complement strand
GAGAATCTTGGCGCCCGCCCCCACCACCGCGCCGGGTTTCAGCGTGGGGTGGCGCTTGCCCTTGTTCCACGACGTGCCGCCGAGCGTCACGCCGTGATACAGGGTGCAGTCGTCGCCGATCTCGGCGGTTTCGCCGATCACCACCCCCATACCATGGTCGATGAACACCCGGCGGCCGATGGTCGCGCCGGGGTGGATTTCAATGCCGGTGAGCCAGCGGCCGATATGCGAGGTGAAGCGCGCCAGCCATTTCCATTCCATGCGCCACAGCGCGTGCGCCAGGCGGTGGAAGAGCATGGCGTGAAAGCCCGGATAGGTGGTGACGACCTCGAAAGTCGTGCGCGCAGCCGGGTCGCGGTCGAATACGACGGCAATGTCTTCCTTGAGTTGGCTGAGCAGTTTCATGCGCAGAGGATGCTATTTCCTAGTAATTTAGTCAACTATTCAGTGCCGGGGTTCCGTGCCCGCTTCGCCCGCTGCTGCGCTTCCTGCGCGGCGGTGAGGATGCCGCGCAGGATGTTCACTTCTTCCTTCGCCAGCCGGGTACGGGCGAACAACCGCCGCAGCTTCAGCATCAGCTTGCCGGGCGAGCCGGGATTGAGAAATTCCAGCTCGGCGAGTGCGGTTTCCATGTGGGCGTAGAACTTCTCCACCTCGTCGCTGCTGGCGGCATCCATTTCGGGCTGCGGCCACGTTGCATGGCCCAGCCAGGCCTGGCGGAGCTCGTAACTCAGCACCTGCACCGCGGCGGCCAGGTTGAGCGAGCTGTAGTCAGGGTTGGCGGCGATCGTCACCAGGCCCTGGCACAGGCTCAGTTCCTCGTTCGACAGACCGCTGGTTTCGTTGCCGAACACCAGCGCGACCGGACCGGCCTGCGCTTCGGCCAGCAGACGGACCGCCGCCTCGGGCGGGGTCAGCACCTCGGACACGATGTCGCGCCGGCGCGCAGACACGCCGAGCGCCAGCGTGGTGTCGGCCAGCGCCTCGGCGAGCGTGGCGCAGACGCGGGCTGCGGCCAACAGGTCGGTCGAGCCCGCGGCCATCGCGTCGGCCTGGCTGTTGGGGAACACGGCGGGCTCGACCAGCACCAGATCGGACAGTCCCATCGTCTTCATCGCACGCGCCGCCGCGCCGATGTTGCCGGGGTGGCTGGTGCGCGCCAGCACAATGCGGATACGGGCGAGAAGTTTCGGGTCGGCCGGGATCATCAAGTGGGTGTCATCAAGTAAAATAGCGCTTCGTTCTTTGAATTCGTAGCCAGACACCATGCATCCCATGCTCAATACGGCGGTGAAAGCCGCTCGCAAAGCCGGGGCGATCATCAATCGCGCCTCGCTCGACCTCGATCAACTCACCGTGCGGAGCAAGCAGGATCGCGATTACGTCAGCGAAGTCGATCAGATGGCCGAACGCGCCATCATCGAAACCCTGCTCGACGCCTATCCGAACCACGGGATTTTAGCAGAGGAGTCTGGCACGGCCGACGCCAAGAACGGCGAGGACTACCAGTGGATCATCGATCCGCTCGACGGCACCACCAATTTCCTGCACGGCCTGCCGCAGTATTCGGTCTCCATCGCGCTGAAGCACAAGGGCCAGATCACCCAGGCCGTCGTCTACGACCCCGCGCGCAACGAGCTCTTCACCGCCACCCGCGGCCGCGGCGCCATGCTCAACGACCGCCGCATCCGCGCCAGCAAGCGCGCCAAGTTGAGCGAATGCCTGATCGGCACCGGCTTCCCCTTCCGCGACTTCAGCTTCGCCGAAGCCTACCTCAACATGTTCCGCGACATGATGAAGGCGACCTCCGGCCTGCGCCGCCCCGGCTCTGCCGCGCTCGACCTCGCCTACGTCGCCTGCGGCCGCTACGACGGCTTCTGGGAAATGCACCTGAAGCCCTGGGACCTCGCCGCCGGCAGCCTGATCGCGCAGGAGTCCGGCGCGCTGGTCGGCAATTTCCTGGGCGACGAAGGCTTTCTGGAATCCGGCAACATCGTCGCCGCCACCCCGAAAATCTTCGGCCAGATGCTTCAGGTCCTCGCGCCGCACCTGCCGCCCGAACTGAAGGTCTGATTCCGACGCCGTTCGTCCATGTCGATCGCCAAGGAGCCCACGGCCCACACCCCGATGATGCAGCAGTACCTGGGCATCAAGGCGCAGCATCCCGACATGCTGCTGTTCTACCGCATGGGCGACTTCTACGAGCTGTTCTACGACGACGCCGAAAAGGCGGCGCGGTTGCTGAACATCACGCTCACGACGCGCGGCGCGTCGGCCGGCAGCCCGATCAAGATGGCCGGCGTGCCCTACCACAGCGCCGAGCAGTATCTGGCGCGGCTGTTGAAGCTGGGCGAATCGGTGGTGATCGCAGAGCAGGTTGGCGATCCTGCAACATCCAAAGGACCGGTCGAGCGTCAGGTGGCGCGTATCGTGACGCCTGGCACGCTGACCGATTCCGGGCTGCTGGACGAAACGCGCGACACCCTGATTCTTGCGATCGCACCTGGCACGGAAGCAATCGGCGTGGCCTGGCTCAATCTCGCCGCCGGGCGTTTCCAGATCACCGAGGTCGATGCGACCGCCCTGCCCGCCCTGCTGGCACGCATCCGGCCGGCGGAAATCCTGGCGCCCGACGACTTTGCCCTGGTGGGCGCTGCCTGCGCGGTGCGCCGGCTGGCGCCATGGCAGTTCGACACGTCCGGCGCACAGACCCGTCTGGCGCAGCAACTCGGCAGCCGCGATCTGGCCGGCTTCGGCGTGGCGGACCTTTCTCTTGCGATTGCCGCGGCCGGCGCGCTGCTCGACTACATCCAGACCACCCAGCGCACCGCGCTGCCGCATATCCAGTCGATTCGCGCCGAGCGCGACAGCGATTTCGTGCAGCTCGATGCAGCCACCCGGCGCAACCTCGAACTCACCGAGACCCTGCGCGGCGAGGCGGCGCCGACACTCTTGTCGGTGCTCGACACCACCGCCACCGGCATGGGCACGCGCCTGCTGCGCCACTGGCTGCACCATCCGCTGCGCGACCGCGAAATATTGACGCAGCGGCGCGACGCCATCGGCGTGCTGGCCGAGCTTCCCGACACCGCCTTCGCTCTCTCCCGCTTGCTGAAAAGTTGCGCTGATATTGAAAGAATCAGCGGCCGCATCGCATTGAAAAACGCGCGTCCGCGCGACCTGTCCGGCCTGCGCGACACCTTGGCGCTGTTGCCCGATCTCGCTGCCGCCTTGCCCGACGACCGTGCCCGCCTGTCGGCGCTGCAAGCCGCGCTCGCCGCCCGCCCCGACCTGCATGCTCTGCTGACGCGCGCCATCCAGCCCGAGCCCGCCAGCGTGCTGCGCGAAGGCGGCGTCATTGCCGACGGCTTCGATGCCGACCTCGACGAGCTGCGCGCGCTGACGCGCGACGCCGGCACTTTCCTGCTGGACCTGGAAACCCGCGAACGCGCGCGCTCGGGCATCGCCACGCTCAAGGTCGAATACAACAAGGTGCACGGCTTCTACATCGAGGTCAGCCGCGCGCAGGCGGACAAGACGCCGGTGCCTGACGATTACCGCCGCCGCCAGACGCTGAAAAACGCCGAGCGCTACATCACGCCGGAGCTCAAGGCCTTCGAGGACAAGGCGCTGTCCGCCCAGGACCGCGCGCTGGCGCGCGAGAAAACCTTGTTCGACGCGCTGCTCGACTCGCTGACACCGCACGTGCCGGATCTGCTTGCCATTGCCGCCGCGCTCGCCGAGATCGACGTGCTGGCGAGCCAGGCCGAGCGCGCGGGCACGCTCCGGCTCAACCCGCCCGAGTACAGCGAGGAACCCGGCATCGTCATCCGCGGCGGCCGTCATCCGGTGGTCGAGGCGCAGGTGGCGCACTTCATCCCCAACGACGCGCTGCTGACCCGCAGCCGCCAGATGCTGCTCATCACCGGCCCCAACATGGGCGGCAAATCGACCTACATGCGGCAGGTGGCGCTGATCACGCTCCTGGCCTGCTGCGGCCTGTGGGTGCCCGCCAGTTCTGCCAGGATCGGCGACGTCGACCAGATCTTCACCCGCATCGGCGCGTCCGACGACCTCGCCGGCGGCCGTTCGACCTTCATGGTCGAGATGACCGAGACCGCGCACATCCTGCACAACGCCAGCGCAAACAGCCTGGTTCTGCTCGACGAGATCGGCCGCGGCACCTCCACCTTCGACGGTCTTGCGCTGGCGTGGGCGGTGGCACGCCATCTGGTCACTGCCACCCGCGCCTTCACGCTGTTCGCCACCCACTATTTCGAGCTGACCCAGCTGGCGCAGGAATTCCGCCAACTGGTCAATGTGCACCTGGACGCCAAGGAGCACGGCGCCGACCTGGTGTTCCTGCATGCGGTGGAAGAAGGCCCGGCCTCGCAGAGCTACGGCATCCAGGTCGCGCGCCTAGCGGGGGTACCCAGTCCGGTGATCCACGCGGCGCGGCGCCACCTGCGCGAGCTCGAGGACGCGCAACTGCAGCCCGGCCCGCAGGGCGACCTGTTTGCCGCCCACCTCCCCAACGACGAGCCGCCGCCGCACCCCGCGCTCGACCAGCTGCGCGAACTCGACCCTGACACGCTCACACCGAAGGCAGCGCTCGACATGCTCTACGCGCTGAAGGCGCTAACGGATACCTCACTGTGAAAACGCTGTGCGTCGACACTGCCGAACTCGGTCTCGATTTCAATGCCAAGCTGAAACTGGCGACTGCGATTGTCCGACAGCTGCTGGGCGACGACACGATGTTGTTGAGCTGGTATGACGGCGAACGCGACCTCGAATCACCTGCCGGGGTGAGCGAATGCCATAAAGGCTGCGCGACCAAGGGGTCATGGGACTATGCGTTGAACCGCGGCGCGCGGCTGGCGGTGGACTTCGACAACGGTCGTTATTTCTTCTGCTTTCTCTAGGGTCCGGCGACCACCCGCACCGTCTGTCCGAGACACTGCACCGTCTGGCCCGCGCGGATTTTTGCCGTCTTGCGGCTTTCGGGCTGGCCATCGACGGTTACGTCGCCGTTGGCGATCATCAGCTTGCCCAGCCCGCCGCTGTCGGCAATGCCGGTGAGCTTGAGCAGGTCGCACAGCGCGACGTGCTCGCCCCGTAGCGTAAAGTCCATGCTCCTAGGCGCCACGCCGGCGCCACAGATAACGATAGACGAATCCCGGGTAGGCAAACACCACGAACAGCGCAGCGTTGACCGCGTAGAACTCCCAATTCTGGGCATGGACCGGGCCAAGCTTGCTTTCCAGCAGCATCGCGATGCCGCCCACCACGAAGAACAATACGACCAGCTCCAGCAGGCGCCAGGCAAAGCCCTTGCTGCCGGCTTTGGGTTTGACGACAAAGAAAATGCGCTCGACCAGGAACGGCAGGTTGGCGGCGACGAACGCCAGAATCAGCAGCAGCGAGGTGGAAAAGTTCACAATGAATCCGGAAAACTGATTAACGCCAGAGCAGACCGGCTCTGGCGTAGAGGGTTCAAAAAGACGCGCCGATGGCGTACATGCACACCGTCATCAACGGCTGCGGCAGAATGCCGAGCGCCAGCACGGCCAGCCCATTGGCCGACATGATGACACGACTGTCGAGGCAGGGGGCGATCGGCGTCGTGTCGTGCGGGGTGTCGAAGTACATCAGCTTGACGATGCGCAAGTAGTAGAACGCCCCGATCAGCGAGAACAGCACTGCCGCCACCGCCAGCCACACGTAGCCGATCTCGACCACGGCCTGCAGCACTGCCAGCTTGGCGTAGAAGCCGACGGTTGGCGGAATGCCGGCCATCGAGAACATCAGCAGCAGCATCAGGAACGCCAGCCACGGGCTGCGACGGTTCAGCCCCTTGAAGTCGTCGAGCTTGTCGGCTTCGAAACCGGCGCGCGACAGCAGCAGGATCATGCCGAAGCCGCCTGCGCTCATCAGCGCATACACCAGCACATAGAACATCGCGCTGCCGTAGCCGTTCTGCGAGCCGGCCAGGATGCCCAGCAGCATGAAGCCCATGTGCGAGATGGTCGAATAGGCGAGCATGCGCTTGAGGTTGGTTTGTGCGATGGCCGCGATGTTGCCGACCGCCATCGACAGCACCGCCAGGATCACCAGCATGTCGCGCCATTCGGCGACCTGCGATTCCAGCCCCTGGCCGAGGATGCGGAAGACAAAGGCGAAGGCGGCGATCTTGGGCGCGGAGCCGATGAACAGCGTCATCGCGGTGGGCGCGCCGTGATAGACGTCGGGCACCCACATGTGGAACGGCACCGCACCGAGCTTGAACGCCAGGCCGGCGACAATGAAGACGATGCCGAACACCAGCGGGATGCGCAGGTCGGTGCCGTCGGCCAGGATCTGCGCGATGTCGGCCAGCGCCAGCGTTCCGGTGACGCCGTAGACCATCGACATGCCGTAGAGCAGCATGCCGGAGGCGAGCGCACCCAGGACGAAATACTTCATCGCAGCTTCGGTCGCGATGCTGGAATCGCGCTGCAGCGCGACCATGGCGTAGAGCGAAAGCGACAGCAGCTCGAGACCGAGGTAGAGCGTGAGAAAATGGCTGGCCGACACCATGACCATCATGCCCAGCAGCGCGAACAGCGCCAGCACGAAGAATTCGCCCTTGTAGAGTCCGCGCTGGCGCAGGTAATCGCGCGAATACACCAGCACCACCGCGACGCTCAGATAGAGGAAGAGCTTGAGCACATCCGAAAGCGGGTCGTCGATGAACAACCCGCCCAGTGCCAGCACCGGCATGGCAGAGAAATCGCGCGCGGTGAGGAAGGCCGCGCCGGCAATGGTGGCGAGCGAAAGCACATAAGCGACGTAGCGCTTGCTGTCGTCGAGCGCGGCGTCGATCACCAGGATCAGCGACACCATCGCCAGCACGAAGATCTCGGGCAGCGCGGGGGCGAAGTGCGTGAGGAAGTCGCTCATCTCGGAACCTTAAGGCAGTTTGCTTTGGGCGACGTGCGCCAACAGGTCGACCACCGACACGTGCATGACGTCGGTGAACGGCTTGGGATAGAGGCCCATGGCCAGCACGCAGACGGCGAGCATGCCGAGAATCAGGATCTCGCGTGCATTGATGTCGGTCATTTCCTCGACGTTCGGGTTGCTGACCTTGCCGAACACGACGCGCTTGTACATCCACAGCGTGTAGGCCGCACCGAAGATCAGCGTGGTGGCGGCGACGAAGGCATACCAGAAATTGACCTTTGCGGCGGCCATGATGACCATGAACTCGCCGACGAAACCGCTGGTGGCCGGCAAGCCCGCATTGGCCATCGCGAACAGCATGAAAAAGGCGGCGAACACCGGCATTTTGTTGACCAGGCCGCCGTAGTCCTTGATCTGGCGCGAATGCAGGCGGTCGTACATGACGCCGATGCAGAGGAACAGCGCGGCCGAGACGAAACCGTGCGAGATCATCTGCACCAGACCGCCCTCGACGCCGAGCGGGCTGAACATGAAGAATCCGAGCGTGACGAAGCCCATGTGCGCAATCGACGAATAAGCAATCAGCTTCTTCATGTCGGACTGCGCCAGCGCGACCAGGCCGATGTAAGCCACCGCGATCAGCGACAGCATGATGACGAACCAGGCGAGTTCGGCACTGGCATCCGGCAGGATCGGCAGGATGAAGCGCAGAAAGCCGTAGGCGCCGACTTTCAGCGTGATCGCAGCCAGCACCACCGAGCCGCCGGTGGGCGCCTCGACGTGGGCGTCGGGCAACCAGGTATGCACCGGCCACATCGGCACCTTGACCCCAAAAGCGAGCAGGAAAGCAAAGAACATCAGCGTCTGTGCCGTCATCCCGAGCGTGGTCGCGTGCCAGGTCTGGATGTCGAAGCTGCCGCCGGACTGGAAATACAGGTAGATCATCGACACCAGCATCAGCAGCGAACCGAGCAGGGTGTAGAGGAAGAACTTGAACGCGGCATAGACCCGGTTCGGTCCGCCCCAGACGCCGACGATCAGGTAGAGCGGGATCAGCATGCCTTCGAAGAAGACGTAGAACAGGATGCCGTCGAGCGACGCGAAGACGCCGTTGATGAGGCCGGACATGATGAGGAAGGCCGCCATGTACTGGGCGACCTTGTCCTGGATCACCTGCCAGCCGGCAATCACCACCAGCACCGTGATGAAGCTGTTCAACAGCACCAGCGGCATCGAGATGCCGTCGACGCCGAGGTGGTAGTGGATGTTGAACGCCGGGATCCACGCGGTCTTCTCGACGAACTGCATCGCCGAGGTGCCGGTATCGAATCCGGTGACCAGCGGGATCGCGACGATGAAGCCCAGCAGCGCGCCGGCCAGCGCAATCCAGCGCGCGAGTGCGGCGTTGCGGTCGGAACCGGTGGCGAGCACCGCCACCCCGGCCAGAATCGGGACCCAGATGACGAGAGAAAGTATCGACTGTCCGAACATGGCGTTGTTGGTTTAATTGAGCCGCGCGAACCAGGTCACCAGGGCGAACACCCCGATCAGCATGGCAAACGCGTAGTGGTAGATGTAGCCGGACTGGAAAGACTTGACCAGGCGCGAGAAGCGTTCAACCAGGTGCGCCGATCCGTTGACGAAGAAGCCGTCGATCACGTTCTGGTCGCCACGCCGCCACAGGAAGCCGCCGAAGAAGCGCGCGCCCCTGGCAAACAGCCAGCTGTAGAGCTCGTCGAACCAGTACTTGTTGAGCAACATCTGGTGCAGGAACTTGAAGCGCTGCGCGATCGCCGCGGGAATGTCCGGACGCTTGAGGTAGAAAAACGCCGCCAGGCCCACGCCCGCGACCGCCAGCCAGAACGGCAGCGTGACCACTGCATGCAAGCCCATCGCCGCCGCGCCGTGGAAATGCTGATTGAGTTCGTGCATGACCTGATGTCGGTCTGAGACGTAGATCGCTCTGCCGAAGAAATCGCCATACAGCATAGACTCGACCGTCATGTAGCCGATCGCCAGCGACGGCAGCGCCAGCGCCAAGAGCGGACCGGTCACCACCCAGGGGGTTTCGTGCGGTTGGGCACCATGGCCTTGGCCATGTGCTCCATCATGCGCGGCACCCCCATGGCCGTAATGCGCGTCGGGCTCGTTGCCGTGGGTGTGGCCCTGGTGAAAGCGCTCCTTGCCGTGGAACACCAGGAAATACATGCGAAAGGAATAGAAGGCCGTGACGAAGACGCCGATCAGCACCGCCCAGTAGGCGAGTTCAGCCACTGGCAGGTTGGAGAATTTCACCGCCTCGATGATGGTTTCCTTGGAATAGAAGCCCGACAGGAAGGGCGTGCCGATCAGCGCCAGCGAGCCGATCAGCGACGTGATCCAGGTGATCGGCATGTACTTCTTCAGGCCGCCCATGGTGCGGATGTCCTGGTTGTGGTGCATCGCAATGATGACCGAACCGGCGGCCAGGAACAGCAGCGCCTTGAAGAAGGCGTGCGTCATCAGGTGGAACACCGCGACCGAGTAGGCCGAGGCGCCGAGCGCGACCGTCATGTAGCCCAATTGGGAGAGCGTCGAATACGCCACCACGCGCTTGATGTCGTTCTGTACGACGCCGAGGAAGCCCATGAACAGCGCAGTGATCGCGCCGATCACCATGATGAAGGAGAGCGCCACGTCGGACAGTTCGTACAGCGGCGACATCCGCGCGACCATGAAGATGCCGGCGGTCACCATCGTCGCCGCGTGAATCAGCGCGGAAATCGGCGTCGGGCCTTCCATCGAATCGGGCAGCCAGACGTGCAGCGGGAACTGCGCCGACTTGCCCATCGCGCCGATGAACAAAAGGATCCCAATGACCGTCATCAGCATCCACGGCGTATCCGGCCACAGGGTGATGGTCTCGCGGGCCATAGAGGGCGCCTTGGCGAACACCGTGGCGTAATCGAGCGAGCCGAAATAGGCCAACACCAGGCCGATGCCGAGGATGAAGCCGAAGTCGCCGACGCGGTTGACCAGGAAGGCCTTGAGGTTGGCGTAGATCGCCGTTTCCTTGGTGTACCAGAAGCCGATCAGCAGGTAGGACACCAGCCCCACCGCTTCCCAGCCGAAGAACAGCTGCAGGAAGTTGTTGCTCATCACCAGCATCAGCATCGAGAAGGTGAACAGCGAGATATACGAGAAGAAGCGCTGGTAGCCGGGGTCGTCGTGCATATAGCCGATGGTGTAGATGTGCACCATCAGCGAGACGAAGGTGACGACCAGCATCATCATCGCGGTCAGCGAATCGATCAGGAAGCCGATCTCGAAGCTGAGATCGCCGAGCACCATCCAGGTGTAGACGGTGCCGTTGAAGGTATTCCCTTCCCGCACGTCCTGGAACACCAGCACCGAAGCGATGAAGGAGATGGCGACGCCGGCGATGGTTACGACATGGGCGCCGGTGCGGCCGACGAGGCGGCCGAACAGCCCGGCAACGATCGCGCCAAACAGCGGCGCCAGTGGGATGATCAGATAGAGCGTCTGCATGTCCATCCGCATCAGCCTTTCAGGTGGTCGAGGTCATCGACGTTGATCGTGTGCAGATTGCGGAACAGCACCACCAGAATGGCCAGGCCGATGGCGGATTCCGCTGCGGCCACGGTGAGGATGAAAAAGACGAAGATCTGCCCGTGGATGTCGCCGAGGTAATGCGCGAACGCGATGAAGTTCATGTTCACCGCCAGCAGCATCAGCTCGATCGCCATCAAGAGCACGATGACGTTCTTGCGGTTGAGGAAGATGCCCAGCACGCTGATGGCGAACAGGATGCCGCCCAGCACCAGGTAATGCGACAGGGAAATCATGCGCCCTCCTCCCCTGAATCCTGACCCCTGACCCCTGGCCGCTTTTCCGACTGCATCTTGACGATGCGCAGGCGGTCGTTGCGCTTGACCTTGACCTGCTCGGCCGGATCGATGAACTTGCTGTCCTTGCGGCGGCGCAGCGTCAGCGCGATGGCGGCGACGATGGCGACCAGCAGGATCACCGCGGCCAACTCGAACGCGTAGACGTAATCGGTGTAGAGCAGCCGGCCGAGTTCCCTGGTGTTGCTGTAGTCCGCCGGGTGCGCCTCGGGCGTGGCCATCACGTCGAGACCGAAATGACGGCTGCCGAGAATCAGCGCCATTTCGATCACCAGCAGCACCGAGACGAAACCGGCCAGCGGCAGGTAG
>JAKACL010000074.1 GCA_021821425.1 Pseudomonadota bacterium | reverse complement strand
GCGCCGCCGGCGGCGCGATCAGGTCACGCGCGTACTCGCAGCCGGCGACCAGCACCTGCACGCCTTCGCGCACTTCGGCGCGCTTGAGTTCGGCGAGCACGAAATGCGGCTTGCGGAAATGCCCCAGCCCGCTGCTGTAGACCAGCCCCTGCGGGATCAGCGCGCGGTTGATGTCGTCGGCCTCGAACGGGTCGATGCCGGAATCGGAGAGCGGCAGCGGGGCGAAATCTTCTTCTTCCACCGTGTCCCACAGGCTTTCGCGCGCGTTCAGCCAGTCGCCGAGCTCGTCCTTGGGCAGGCGCGCGCCGTAGGGAATTTCCATTTCCCAGCGGTAGTACTCGCGCATTTCGAGCAGGAAGGTGCACATCGTCATGTCGCGCGCGTGGCGCGCGTCGGCAATGGTGCAGTTCTTCTGCACGGTGTCGATCAGGGCAGACAGTTCCAGCATGTAGCGCACTCCGTAAAACCGCTTTATCTGGAGTGTACAAATAAAAACAGCCCGTACAACCGGGCTGTTTTCAGGGGTATTCCAAGCGGCTTAATGGCGGCGTACCGAACCATAGAAATTCAGGTCGGCGCGAGAACGGCGCGACAGGTCGAAGCGCGCGGCATCGGGGCCGCTGAACTGTCCGGCGAGCTGGTCATAGACTTCGCTCGCCCAGGCCTTGTCGTTGAGCGCGTCGGCAATGCCCTCGGCCCAGCGCAGCTTGTCGGCGGGCGTGCCGAGGTGGGTGCCGCATTCGGCGTACCACTTCTTCAGCGTTTCGGCCGGCAGGGCGAATCCCTTCAGGCGATCGATGAACTGGATGCAGGCATCGCCATTCGGGCAGGCTGCGGCCGCGGCGGCGTAGAGTTCGTCGGCCTTGGCCGGGTTACCCATGGAGGCGTACAGGCGGCCGAGGTGGGTCAGCGCGAAATGGTCGCTCGCCTTGGCGCGCGCGGCTTCCAGCAGACGCGCCGCCTCGGTTGCATCAGCGGTGGCGGCGTAGCTGGCTTCGGCGAGTTTGGCCAGGTCATAGACGTTGGCGTCGGCATCCGCCGCCAGCGCCGCCTCGCGCGCGGCGAGATAGGCGCGCGCCTTGGAGACGCCGAGCTCGCGGTGCTTCATGTGCGCCGCGGTCACCACCAAGTCCTTGAAGGCGATGAAGTCGGTCGCATTCTCTGCCGCGCGGTCGAGCAGGCGGCCGAGCCAGGCAGTGTCGTCGAGGTTCTTGTCGACCGCCTGCAGAATCGGCTTGTAGCGCGAGAACTGGTAGCCGGTGCCGTCGAGCAGGGTTTCCGCCGACTCGATCAGCTTGGCGGCATAGAACGGGTCTTCCAGCTCCAGCCGTACGCGCTCGGCGAGCGCGAGGAACTGCTTGACGCTGACCGCCTCTTTTTCCAGCTGCTGGAACGCCATGTAGCGCGCGTGATTGGCCTGGCGCTTTTCCAGCTTGGCCTTGACGCGGGCGAGGCGCTCGGCGTCGTCGGCCAGATGCGCTTCCACCGCAGCCACCAGCTTCTGCATTTCGTCGAGACCGGCCACCGCGTCTTCGGCCTTGTCCAGCAGCGCGGTGGCGCCCGACCTGTCGCCGACGCCGGCCAGCCCTTCGGCCAGTTCGATGTATTCGCCGGTGGCGCTGGCAAGGTCGCCGGCTTTTTTCAGCGCCGCCTGCGTGAAGGCGGTATCGCCCGCCTGCCTGGCCGATTCGATCAGCGTCCTGGCCGCGGAAAAATCGGTCGCGCCTTCCAGCGCGCGCTGGTACAACGCGCGTGCCTTGGCCGGGTCGCCCAGCGTCTTGGTTACTTCGGCCGCCAGCGACAGCAGATCGGGCACGCTGGAGAGCTTGTCAGCCGCCTTGTTGAAAATCGCCGCAGCATAGTCCTTGTCCAGCAGGTGCTCGGCCGATGCGGCGGCGAGCTTGCTGTATTCCACCGCGCGCGAGATCTTCGCCTCCGCTTTTTCCAGCACCTTCTTGGCAAACGCGCCGTCGGCGATCACGCGCATCACGTTCTTCGCCAGGTCGATCAGCGGATCGAGGTTGCTGGTCTCCTTCAGCGCCTTTTCGTAAGCACCTACGGCTGCGTCCTTGTCGCCCAGCACCTTGAACTTGGCTTCGGCCAGCGCGACCTGTTCCTCACCCGACATGCAGTAGTCTTCCGCCGTCTGCAGCAACTCTTCAGCGCGGCCCTGCTCGCCGAGTGCATGGTAGACGATCGCGCACGCCGCCAGGTCCTTGGTGAACTGGCAATCGTCCGCCACGCGATCCATCAGCTCCCTGGCGTAGGCGGCGTCGGCCGGCTCCTGCAATGCCTGTAGCGCCAGTGCCGCATAATCGGCGCCGCTGCTGCATTGGGCTTCTTGGGGGGCGAGGGTGTCGCGGGTGGCCATGTTACGTCTCCTGAAAATGCGTCGGCCGATTTTCCGTCAGCGCGGGGCCGGCAGCCAATAAGTAATGTCGATGGCGGCATTAGCAGGCGCGGGCTGCTT
Source organism: Pseudomonadota bacterium (assembly GCA_021821425.1). The sequence goes on along the minus strand of JAKACL010000074.1, from coordinate 8,731 downwards.
TTTCTGCCTATTCTCCGGGAGCGGGCGGGCGGCATGCCTTACCGTAATCGTAATCAGCAATATTAAATATATTAATATAATAATGTATTAAATATGTGCTATAAACCTGTCATATGCAGAGGAGGGAAGAACCATGTTGATGCGCCTGTTGCTTGTCATCCTGCTGACCGGGCTCGGTCTGCCCCAGGCTCTGGCTGCGCCGGACGGCGCAAGACTGTATGGGCGCAACTGTGCTGCCTGCCACGGCGAGACCGGTAACGGCGGCATCGGCGTGCCGCTGGCGCTGCCCTCGTTTCAGGCTGGCATCAGCGACGACTACCTGCGCAAAACCATCCGCCTCGGACGTCCAGGCCGGGTGATGCCGGCGTTTCCCCATCTGGCAACGGCCGAAATCGAAGCCATTGTCCGGCATGTGCGTAGCTGGAACGGAGGCGCCACCCCCACCTACTCCAGACGACCGGTAAAAGGCGACCCGACGCATGGGAAATTCCTGTTCGAACAGTATTGCGCCGCCTGTCACGGTGCCGAGGGCGAAGGGAGCAAAGGAACCGGCGTCACTTTTTCGCGCCCGCGCGATTTGCCGATCATGGCGCCCGCGCTGCACAACCCGGGATTTCTCGCTGCCGCATCGGACGCCATGATCAAGGCCACGCTGATGAATGGGCGCGACGGCACGCCAATGATTTCCTTTCTCAAGCAGGGACTGAAGGAAAAGGATATCGACGACATTGTCAGCCATGTGCGCAGCTTTCAGAGACAGCCGCTGCCGGAAAGCGCACGGTTATTGCAGGCAGAAGGTCCTGTGATCGTACGCGCGTCGCCCTACGACCTGAAGACCACGGTAGAAAACGTCAAGCAGGCGGTGACCACCAACAATTTCTTCTATGGCCGGGTGCAGACGCTCGAATACGGGCTGACCGAACCGACCCGGGAAAACCCGAAACAGGTCATTGTCTATTTCTGCAACATCAGCCTGCTCAATCAGGCGCTGGCGGTCGATCCGCGCGTGGGCATGTTCCTGCCGTGCCGCATCACCATTGTGGAGCGGGACGACGGCAAGGTACAGGTGATGTCGGTCAATCCCAAGGTGCTGAGCCGGCTGTTCAACAACGCAGAGCTGAATCGCCTGTGCGAGCAGATGACCGAAGCTTATACCGCGATCATTGAGGAGGCGACGTTATGAACGAGGGGATGCAACGCATGGGAATCGCCTGTCTGGCACTGGTGTGCAGCCTGTCCGCCACCGCTGGCGACCTGCTCATGGCGCGCGCGGACAAGCTGTTTCCCGAGGCGATGGCCCAGTTGCAAAGTGCCATTTCGTCCCGCGGCTACACGATCACGCGGTTGCAGCAAGTGAACGAAAATCTCGAACGGCGCGACTTCAAGAGCGACATGTATCGCGTGGTGTACTTCGGCAAGTACGAAGAGGTGAGCAGGGCGACAGCCCGACAGCCCGAGTTGATTCCTTTTCTGCCGCTGAACGTCACGATTTTCGCGGAAGGCGAACAGACCATCATGGTGTCGAGCCGCCCGGCCCAGTTGCGGAGATTTTTTCCGGATCCCGCCCTGAAACCGCTCTTCGAGCGATGGGAAAAGGATATGGAGGCGATCATGGACGAGGTGCGCGAAACCCGGTGAAGGGGCCGGCCGCTTGCGGCCTGTCCGCCGTTCAGTTCAATGCTTCGCCGGATGCGGCATCAGCTTGTCGATATAGGCGATCGCCACCGCCGATACGATGAAAGCCATGTGGATGAGGGTTTGCCACAGCAGGACTTTTTCATCCAGGTTGGCGGCGTTGATGAAGGTTTTCAGCAGGTGGATCGACGAGATGCCGATGATGGCGGTGGCGAGCTTGACCTTCAGCACGTTGGCGTTGACGTGAGACAGCCACTCGGGCTCGTCGGGGTGCCCCTCGAGCCGCAGCCGCGAGACGAAGGTTTCATAGCCGCCGACGATGACCATGATCAGCAGGTTGGAAATCATCACCACGTCGATCAGACCCAGCACGATCAGCATGATCGCCTCTTCGCCGAGATTGAACGTGCCGGAGACCAGATGCTGCAGCTCGACCATGAAATGAATGACGTAAACCACCTGGGCGGCGATCAGGCCGAGGTACAGAGGCACTTGCAGCCAGCGGCTGCCGAACAGGATGCTGGTGAGGAGCTGGCCGCGGCGTGCGGTGGGGGGGACGGTTTCGGGTTTCATTTTAGGGGCTAGAGCTAGGGCTAGGGGCTAGGGTCAGGGGTTAGAGGACGTAGCGCGCGAGGTCTTCGCGGGCGGCGAGCGCGGCGAGCCGGGTGGTGACGGCGTCGGCATCGATGCGGTGTTCGCCGGTGATATTGCCGGCGTCGAAGGAGATGTCTTCCAGCAGTTTTTCCATCACCGTGTGCAGGCGGCGCGCGCCGATGTTCTCGGTACGCTCGTTCACTTCGTAGGCGATTTCCGCAATCCGGCGGATGCCGTCCCCGGTGAACGTCAGGACCACGCCTTCGGTCGCCAGCAGCGCTTCGTATTGTCGTGTCAGGCAGGCGTCGGTCGAGGTCAGGATCTGCTCGAAATCGCCCACCGACAGCGCCGAGAGTTCGACGCGAATCGGCAGCCGGCCCTGCAGTTCGGGAATCAGGTCTGACGGCTTGGACAGATGGAAGGCGCCGCTGGCGATGAAGAGGATGTGATCGGTCTTCACCATGCCGTACTTGGTTGACACCGTAGTGCCTTCGATCAGCGGCAACAGGTCGCGCTGCACGCCCTGGCGCGACACGTCGCTGCCGTGGGCTTCCGCGCGGGTGGCGATCTTGTCGATTTCGTCGAGGAAGACAATCCCGTTCTGCTCGACCGCTTCGAGCGCCTGCTGCTTGGTTTCCTCGTCGTTGATCAGCTGCCCGGCTTCTTCCTCGGTCAGGAGCTTCATCGCCTCGCGCACTTTCAGCTTGCGCGTCTGGCGGCGATTCTGACCGAGGTTGGCGAACATGCCCTGCAGCTGCTGCGACAGGTCTTCCATCCCCGGCGGCGTGAAGATTTCCATGCTGGGGCTGACCGCCGCCAGCTCGACTTCGATTTCCTTGTCGTCGAGCGCGCCCTCGCGCAGCATCTTGCGGAAGCGCTGACGCGCCGCGCCGTCCTCGCGCGGCGGTGCGGGCTCGTTGAAGCCGACGCTCCTCGGTGGCGGCAGGAGCGCGTCGAGCACACGGTCCTCGGCCGCTTCCTCGGCGCGAAACCGCACCTTGGACGTGGCCTGCTCGCGCATCTGCTTGACCGCGGTTTCCATCAGGTCGCGGATGATGGTGTCGACGTCGCGGCCGACATAGCCGACCTCGGTGAACTTGGTCGCCTCGATCTTGATGAAGGGCGCGTTGGCGAGCCGCGCCAGTCGGCGCGCGATTTCGGTCTTGCCGACGCCGGTCGGCCCGATCATCAGGATGTTCTTCGGCGTGATCTCCTGCCGCAAGGGTTCCTCGACCTGCTGGCGTCGCCAGCGGTTGCGCAGCGCCACCGCGACCGCGCGCTTGGCGGCGGCCTGGCCGACGATGTGCTTGTCGAGTTCGTGGACGATTTCTTTGGGAGTCATTTTTAGGGGCTAGGAGTTGGGAGCCAGGGACTAGGGGTGGTCGCTGCGCGGTTTTTTAAAGAAAGAGGGTGCGGCCGCAGGCCGCACATTCCCTAATCCCTAGCCCCCAGATCCCAGTTCCTCAATCACGTGATTCTGATTCGAATAAATACAAATGTCTCCCGCAATGGTGAGGCTCTTCTTGACGATTTCAAGCGGGGACAGGTCGGTGTTCTGCAACAGCGCCATCGCGGCCGACTGGGCGTAGGCGCCGCCGGAGCCGATGGCGGCGATGCCGAGTTCGGGCTCGAGCACGTCGCCGTTGCCGGTGATGATGAGCGAGTGCTCGCGGTCGGCCACCGCCAGCATGGCTTCGAGCCGCCGCAGCATGCGGTCGGTGCGCCAGTCCTTGGCGAGTTCGACCGCGCTGCGCATCAGGTGCCCGGAGTGCTTGTCGAGCTTGGCCTCGAAGCGCTCGAACAGGGTGAAGGCGTCTGCGGTGCCGCCGGCAAAGCCGGCCAGCACCTTGTCCTGGTGCAGGCGGCGGATCTTGCGCGCGGTGGCCTTGATGACGATGTTGCCGAGCGTGACCTGGCCGTCGCCGCCGAGGGCGACTTCGTTGCCCCTGCGCACGGACAGGATGGTGGTGCCGCGATATTGTTCCATGAGGCGGACTATCCTAGAAACCGCAGTTGGACGCGCCCGATGGTGCGTCTGGGCGTGTGTCTGCCGCGAAGCGACGACGCGGCCTACCGGGGTAGGCAAGGAGGAGCGACAAAGGCAGGCGCGCGACCAGACGTGCCAGCGGGTGCGTAGCGGTGTCACCCAAAAGGTGAACGTAAACGGAGGCATCAAATTCAGTTTTCATGCGGTTTTCATTGAGGCGACAAGCGGTCAACTGCGGTTTTTAGGATTATATAAGGACGCTCAGGCGGGTGCCGGCCAGCGTGGATGGAGGGGTCAGCTGCGATGACGCGGCTGCAGCTGGGTCAGCTGATCGATCCCCATCACGCGGAAAAGTTCGTGGATCAGCGCGTTGTGCCCGCGCAGCGTGATGGCCTTGCCGCTGCCCAGGCACTGCATCAGCACGCTGATGAGCTGGCTGACGCTGCCGTAATCGATGCGGGCGACCTGCGACAGGTCGACCACCACATCGTTGTGGGTCGCGGCATAGCTGGTGAACTGCTGCAGGGCGCTGTCGTTGGCGGGAGTGATTTCGCCCGTCAGTCGCAGGGCGTCGTCCTGCAGCTCGGACGGTTCGGCCTTGACCACTTCGGCAGCCTGAACCGCGCTCCACGAGGGCGGCGACACTTCAAAGTGCACGGCGTAATCGACCGCCAGATCCTCAAAACGGTCCTGCTGGCCGAGCGTCTGGTACAGCTCCAGCAGCAGCAGCCAGTGCGCCGAGCGGCTGTGGGTCGCGCGGTTGAGATCCTGCAGCAGCGCGATCAGCGTGTCGACGCCGCTGACCTGCAGCTTGCGTTTGGCCATGCGCGCGGCGGCGAGGATTTCAGCGCACTCTTCCGCGCCCGCCTCGTCGACCATTGCAATGCGCGAAAAATCGATGCGCACCGCCGTGTTCTTGGCGGCGGCGGCAATGCCCTCGCGCAGCGTGGCAGTCGACTTCTTGTCGAGCAGACCGGGCAGTTCGAGGCTTTCGGTTTGTGCCTGCTGGGGCTTGGGCGCGCCGTTGCCGCCCAGCCGTTGCCAGACCGGCGGCGAGGTTTCGAAACGCATCGCATAGTCCAGCGCCACCTGTTCGAATTCCTTTTCGCGGTTCTGCACGCAATAGAGGTCGAACAGCATGTGCCAGGCGCGGCGGTCGCTCGTCGTCAGGATGCCCTTCAGCATGGTCTCCGCCATCTCGGCCTGCCCGCTGGCATACAGAATGGCCGCCTCGTCCACCGGAGACTGGGGCGCGCCGCTGCTTTCTTCCACCACGATGCCGCTCGCTCCCATGTCCATGGTCATCATGGTTTCGGTGTGCGGGGATTCGGTAACGGGGGCGGGCGCCGTCGTCGGCTTTCGCGCGGCGGGGGCGGGCTTGTCCTTGCCTTTTCTGAAAAACGGGAGAGCCACGGAATATGCGTGCTTGAGTCAGGGGTTCAGTAATGGATACTATCGCTCCCGCTGGCTGGCGGCAACCCGCAGCGCAATGCGGCCTGGCGGCGCGCACACGGCGAGCGCGACGACGATCGCCGGCCCAGCCGGCCAGTCGAATCTGGCGGACGCGGCCAGACCGACCGCGTAGCCCAGCGCCCCCAGCCCCCAGCCCGCCTGCAGCGCGGTGCGCGCCGGCAGGCCGCGCACCGCCAGCGCCGGCAGGATCAGGCTGGCGAACACCAGGTACACCCCCACCAGCTGCACCGATGCGGTGATCGCCAGCGCAAACACCAGATAGAAACCCAGCCCGCCGAGGCGTTCGCCCCGCCAGAACAGGACGACCAGGAGCGCGCCGTACAGCGCGGCGATCCGCATGGCCTGCTCCGGCGTCGCCCACAGGATCTGCCCGGTGAGCAATTCGGCCAGGTGCTCGCCGCCGTGCGGATCGCCTGCCAGCAGCAGCACAGCGACGCTGGCGGCCACCACGAAAGTGGCGCCGATCAGGGCTTCCTGGATCTGCGGCCAGCGCCGTTCGCATTCGGCCAGAAAGGCCGCGCCCGCCAGCGCGGCCGTGGCCGCCGCCAGCTGGGTGGGCCAGCCGTCGGCGGCCAGTTCGAACGCGTGCGCCGCGACCACGCCCAGCACGGCCAATTGCGCCACCGCCAGGTCGAGAAAAATGATGCCGCGCGCCAGCACCCGGCGCCCCAGCGGAACGTGGGTGGACAGCACCAGCAGGCCGACGACGAAGGGCCACAGCAGCAGATCGAGCGGGGCGGGCATCATGGCGCCGCCTTCAGCAGCTGGTCCAGCGTGTCGTCGAACAGGCCGAACAGATCGCCTGCGCGCGCGTTGCCGCCCACGGTGTAGGGCAGCGCCAGCGCCGGAATGCCGGTGCGCTGCGCGAGCCAGTCGGCCGGGCGCGGGCTGTGGTAGACCGCGCGCAGCACGGCGCGGGCGGGCCTGGCCTGCAGCTGCGCGGCGATCCGGCCCAGATGCGCGACCGAGGGTTCGATGCCGGGCCTGGGTTCGAGCGTGGCGACTTCGATCATGCCCAGCCAGGCCAGCAGGTAGCTGAACGACTTGTGCTGCACCACCACCGGCAGGTTTTTCAGCGGCGCGGCGCGTGCCTGCCAGCCGGCGATGGCGTCATTCCAGCGTGCGGAAAACGCCTGCCATTGTGCTTGATAGGCGTCCGCGCTGTCCTGGTCGATCTCGGCCAGGCGTGCCGCCAGCGCCGCGCCGACCCGCGCAATATTGCGCGGGTCGGTGTGGATGTGCGGGTTGCCGGCGGCATGGACGTCGCCCTGCGCGCGGTCGAGCGTCGCCGGCTTTTCCAGCAGCGTGACGAAGCGGGTGGCTTCGAAATAACCTGGGCGCCCGGGCTGCACGCGGGCGTTGCCCGCTTCGCGCAGCAGCAGCGGCAGCCAGCCGGCCTCGAGGTCGGCGCCGCTGCACACCACCAGGTCGGCGCGCCGCATCTGCGCAATCAGGCTGGGGCGCGCCTCGATGCGGTGCGGGTCCTGCAGCGCGGTCGTCGCGGTGTAGACCTTGACCGAGCTGCCGCCGATTTCGCGCGCCAGCGCGCCCCATTCGGGTTCGCAGGCAAAGACGTTGAGCGCGGCGTGGGCCATAAGCGGCGTCCACAGCGCGAGAAAAACCAGTAGTCGTTTCATGATGGATGGCCTCAGAATGTGTGCGCGCCGTGGCTGCCCAGGCTGTGGATGTATTGCACGAACCACTGGTTCTCGTTCTGGCTTTCCATCGACTGGTCCTTCGAATATTGCAGGCGCAGGCGCGAGAATTCCGACGGCGAATAATCGACCATCAGCGAGTGGCGGGTGGGCTTGTGGTCGATCACGGGTAAACCAAGCGGATTCGAGCCGAAATCGACCGAGCCGGGATCGAGGCGATCATAGCGGTAGCCGCTGCGCCAGCGCGGCATGAACTGGTAGACCGCCTGCGCGTAGTAGCCCGACTGGCGCGAGCGGTAAGCGTCTTCCGTCGCGGCGGCGCAGCCACCGTTGATGTCGTCATGCTCGCACAGTTCGCCGCGCTCGGCGCGGCGGAAGTATTCGGCGGCGAAGCTGAAATTGCGTTCGCGCGCGTTGCCGTTGGGCGCCCATTTCCACACGAAATCGGCGACCCAGGTCTTGCTCGCGCCGCCGAACAGGGTGTCAAGCTCGTTGCCGAGTGTGTCTTCCAGTTCGCCTTCGCGCGCGTCCGCTTTGGCATTCAGCCAGGCCAGCCCCGCGCGCCAGCTGTGCGAGGTGCCGACGTCGCCGCCGAGATGGCCGAACAGCGTATAGGCGCCGGCGCCGTTCTTATTGCGATCGGTGCCGGGGAAACCGGCGCCGCGTCCGGCTTCGGCGCCGAGCTCGACGAAGAGCGCGGTCGGCGCCACCCATTTCAACTGCACGCCGTCGTGGCCGTAGCCCTCGCCGAACAGCGCGCGGTACATCAGGCTGCTGTCGGCGAAGTCCCAGGCGTGCGGGTGCTTTTCGTTCTGGTAACCCAGCCCCGAACGGAAACGGCCGCCCTTGACCGACATGCCGTGGCCGAGACGGGTCGTCTGCACCCAGGCCTCCTCGATCGCAACTTCATCGTCGAGCAGCGCGAGGATCGTCTGGCCGCGAAAATAGGGATCGATGCTGGCCGACAGGATCAGCTCGGTGCCGTCGACGGAAAAGCCCCGGGCGGCGCCGTCGCCGTGGCCGTGCCCGGGGGGGAGGAATCCCGCGATGCGGCGCGCGTCGATGTCGTCGAGGTGGGCGTAGCGGCCCTGCAGGATCAGCGAGATGTCCGGATTGAAACCGCTGCGCGCGGGCGCGCTGTCGGCCTGCAGTGCCGGCACCGGCGCTGCGGCCGGCCGGGTGTCGGCTTGCTGGATGCGGGCTTCGAGCGCGGCGATGCGCGCCTCGTACGTGGTTTTCATCTCCTTCAGTTCGGCGCGCAGGGCGTCGAGGTCGGATTGGGCGTAAGCGGGAAAGGCAGTCGTCAGCGCGGCCGCGAGCAGGGTGACTCGAAACATGGTGAACTCCGTAAAAAAATGCATGGCGCCCCCCGACCATGCGGTCAGCG
>JAKACL010000073.1 GCA_021821425.1 Pseudomonadota bacterium | reverse complement strand
TGATCTCGCGCCTTGTTTCGATTGCGGTTCTTACATCCATTCCTTACTCCTGGTGGGTGATATGGCCAGATGCCGGGAGTCATGCTATCGACAGACTTCAATCAATGTAAGAATGCACATTCCTGTCATGTACTTACACTTTGTATACCGTGCAAAAACCCATGCGCCATCAGCATTACGACTGCGACTTTGGCTGCCCGGTCGAGGCCTGTGTCGAGGTGATCGGCGGCAAATGGAAAGGGGTCATCCTGTTTCATCTGCTGGGCGGCACCAAACGATTCAACGAGCTGGCGCGACTGATGCCCGCAGTCACGCAGAGAATGCTCACCCGGCAGCTTCGCGAGCTCGAAGCGGATCAGGTCGTTGAACGCAAGGTGTATGCGGAAATCCCGCCCAAGGTCGAATATTCGCTGACCGAGTTCGGAAAAACGCTGGAGCCGGTGTTGAGAATGCTCCAGGGATGGGGGATGAACTACCTGGAGCAAATCACCCGAATCAGAAAGGCGCGCGCGCAAGATAAGGCCCAGGCGGGTGCGTAGCACAGTCCGACGAGCGAACAACAGCCATTCCCAGCTTCCCGATGAACCCACCCCTCCTCTGGTATTTCGCCGACCCGATGTGCTCGTGGTGCTGGGGTTTTTCACCGGTGATCGAGACCCTGCGCGAGATCTACCGCGACCGCCTGAAAATCGCGCTGGTGCTGGGCGGCCTGCGGCACGAAACCGCGCCGATGACGGCGGCCGGACGCGAAGAGATCCTGCACCACTGGCAGCAGGTGCACGCCCGCACCGGCCAGCCTTTCCGTTTCGAACAGGCGCTGCCGCAGGGCTTCGTCTACGACACCGAACCCGCCTGCCGCGCGGTGGCAGTGATCGGCGGCCTCGATCCCGCGCTGATCTTTCCGCTGTTCAAGGCGATCCAGCATGCCTTCTACGCCGAAGGGCGCAACGTCACGCAGTCCGGCGTACTGGCCGACCTGGCGGCTGAGCTCGGCGTCGACAGTGACGCGTTTCTGCAGGCCTTCGACAGCGACGCCGCGCGCGCAAAAATCCAGGCGCATTTCAAGCAGGCGCGCCAGGCCGGCGTGCGCGGCTTTCCCGCGCTGATCCTGCAGCAGGACGCGCAGCTGCATGCGGTCTGCAACGGCTGCCAGCCGCTGGAGACGGTGCGCGCGGCGCTCGACGCGGGGCTGGCCGGGTGAAGCTGCGCGTCTTCATCCTGCTTGCTGTGTTCGGCGGCAGCGCCGTCGCCGCCGAACAGCCGCCGATGATCGATGCCCACACCCATTATTCGGCGCCCGACGCGGCCGCGCTGTCGCCCGCCGAGGTGGTGACGAAACTCGATGCCGCCGGCGTGCGCCAGGTGGTGCTGACGAGTTCGCCGCCGCAGCTGGCGCAAACGCTGTACCGCCATGCGCCCGGCCGCGTGATTCCGCTGCTCGGCGTCTACGAATCGGATCGCACCAAGGGCAACTGGGTGCACGACGCCACGCTGCCCGCGCGGGTGGCGGCGCAGCTCAAACGCGGCGTCTGGGCCGGCATCGGCGAACTGCATCTGTTTGCGCGCGACGCCCGTCAGCCGGTATTCGCGCAACTGGTGCGGCTGGCGGCGGCGCATTCGCTGGTGCTGATGATCCACGGCGATGCCGACGTGGTCGCGCAGGCGTTTGCCCTGGAACCCGGCGTGCGCGTGCTGTGGGCGCACCTCGGCACCGTGCCGGAGCCCGCACGGCTGTCCGCGATGCTGGAGCGCTACCCGCTGCTGTGGATCGACACCTCGGTACGCGACGAACGCATTGCGCCGGACGGCATGCTGCTGCCTGTGTGGCGCAGGCTGTTCGAGCGCCACCCCGAGCGCTTTGCGGTCGCGGTGGACAGCTTCAGCGTCAACCGCTGGCAGCACTATGAGCAGGTTGTCGCGCGGATCCGCGGCTGGGTCGACCCGTTGCCGCAGCCCTTGAAGCAGAATCTGCTGCACGAGAATGCGGCCCGGCTGTTCGAAAGCTTCCGGCCGCCGCCCGCGCACCCGTAAAATTCCCTCACCCTCACCCCTGGAGCATTTCCGATGTCCCGTTCGACCCTGCTTCCCTTCACCTTGCTGCTCGGCCTCTTGATGCCCGGCCTGTCCGGCTGCGGCGCCAGCGAGCCCGCCACGCAAGCCGTCTCCACCGCACCCCCCGCCGGCCAGGCGGCCAACCCGCGCGTGCTGATCGAAACCAGCAAGGGCAACATCACGGTGGAAGTCTTCCCGGCGCAGGCGCCGCAGTCGGCCGGCAATTTCCTCAATTACGCGAAGACCGGGTTTTACGACGGCCTGGTGTTCCACCGCGTGATCCCGGGCTTCATGATCCAGACCGGCGGGATGACGGCGGACATGGTGGAAAAGCCCACGAACGCGCCGATCCAGAACGAAGCCGACAACGGCCTGAAGAACCTGCGCGGCACGCTGGCGATGGCGCGCACCGGCGACCCCCATTCGGCGTCTTCGCAGTTCTTCATCAACGTCAAGGACAACGCCTTTCTCAACCACCGCGGACAAACGCCGCAGGGCTGGGGTTACGCCGTGTTCGGCCAAGTGGTCGACGGCATGGACGTGGTCGACGCGATTGTTGCAGTGCCGCGCGGCAACCGCGGCCCGCACGGCGATGTGCCGCTCGAGCCCATCGTGATGAAGCGCGTCAGCGTGCTGCCCGAGGCAGCCCGGCCCTGAGCCCTGCGTTTCGACTGCTGCTGCTTGGACTGGCCGCGCCGGCTGCGATTGCGCTCGGTCTCGCGGCCGGCGCGTTGCCGGACGACCGCGCGCTGGCGCAGCAGATCCTCACCGAACTGCGTGCGCCGCGCGTGGCGGCGGCGTTCGCCTGCGGCGGCCTGCTGGCGTTGGCGGGCGCGCTGATGCAGACGCTGTTTCGCAATCCGCTGGCCGAACCCTACCTGCTGGGCGTCTCCGGCGGCGCGGGGCTCCTCGCGCTGCTCGGCATGGCGGCGGGGCTCGCGTGGCCATGGATTTCCCTGCTCGCGTTTGCCGGCAGCCTGCTGGCGCTGGCGCTCGCCGCCGCGCTCGGCGGGCGGCTGCTGGCGCGCGACCACACGCCGCTGCTGCTCGCCGGCGTCATGCTGGCGGCCGGCTTCGGCGCGCTGATCGCGCTGGTGCTTTCGGTCACGCCGGCCGAGCGCCTGCCCGGCATGCTGTTCTTCCTGATGGGCGACCTCGCCTGGACAGGACAGCCCGCGCTGCTGTGGGCGGCATTGCTGCTGGCGGTCGCCGCCGCGCTCGGCCTGTCGCGGCGGCTCGACGTGCTGCAGCTGGCGCCGCTGAAAGCCGCCTCGCTCGGTGTGGCTGTCGCGCCCACGCGCTGGACGCTGTTCGTGCTGGCCGGCGCCTGCACCTCAGTGGTCGTCGCGCAGGCCGGCAGCATCGGCTTCGTCGGCCTGATGGTGCCGCATGCCTTGAGGCGCCTCGGCTTCACCGGTCACCGCGCCCTGCTCCCCGCCTGTGCGCTGGCCGGCGGCAGCCTGCTGGTGCTGGCCGACGCGCTGGCGCGCACCGTGATCGAGCCGCGCGAACTGCCGGTGGGGGTGCTGACTGCATTGATCGGTGTGCCGATGATGCTGTGGCTGCTGCGCAGGCCATGAGCGCTTTCCATGCCGTTTATCTGGTGGCAATTCTGCTACCATAAGCAGCATGGTCCAGCGGGCAGTCATCGATACAAACATCTTTGTGGGCGCCTGCCTGGGGCAAGGTGCCGCGTACCAGGTGGTTGCTTCCTGTCTGCGCGGAGAATGCCTGCCGCTGATGAGCGCCGCCTTGTTTGCCGAATATGAAGAGGTATTGGGGCGCGCCGAGTTGTTCAAGTCCTCCCGGCTAACGGAGGCCGAGCGTGACGAATTGCTGGACATCTTTTTGGCAGCCTGCACCTGGACCCGCATCTATTTCGCCTGGCGTCCCAATTTGCCGGACGAGGCAGACAACCACCTGGTGGAGTTGGCGGTGGCAGGTGGCGCGCGCTTCGTGGTGACCCGTAACTTGCGCGACGTGGCGCGGATGGAACTCCGATTTCCCGAACTGCGGGTGCTTGACCCCGAGGATTTTCTCAAGGAGATTAAAAAATGAGCGCACTCACCCTACGCCTGCCCGACGACAAGCACGAACGCCTGCGCGCACTGGCGCAAAGTCGCGGTACCAGCGTCAACCGTTTGCTGGATGAAGTGACCACCCTGCTGCTGGCCGAATACGACGCCGAAACCCGGTTCAAGCTGCGCGCCCAGCGCGGCGCGAGCAAGGCCGCGCGCGGCCTCGAACTGCTGGACAAAGCCGCGAGGAAATAACGCAAGCGCATCCGGGCCAGGTTTCCGCATCGGGCGTCCCTGGCCACACTCACAACCATCGTTTTCCAGCCTCCCATCGGCCATGCGCCTGATCCTCCAGCAACTCACTTTGCAAGCCGGCACCCGCATACTGGTCGACGCCCTCGACCTCACGCTCGAACCCGGCGAAGTACTCGGCATCCTCGGCGCCAACGGCGCCGGCAAGTCGACGTTGCTGACGGTGCTGGCGGGACTGGCCGCGCCGGCCCGGGGCAACGTTACGCTCGACGGCCATCCGCTCGCCACGCTGACGCCGCTGACCCGCGCGCAGCACATCGGCCTGTTGCCGCAGGGCGACGAAGGCGGGTTTTTCGGCAGCGTCGCCGATTTTGTCGCGCTCGGGCGCTATCCCTTCGGCCACGCGGCAGACGACCTGGCGCCGCATCTGGCGACCTGGGAGCTGACCGAGCTTGCAGGCCGCCCGCTTGACACGCTGTCCGGCGGCGAGCGCCAGCGCGCGCGGCTGGCGCAGCTGGCGGTGCAGGCGCCGCGCATCGCGCTGCTCGACGAGCCGCTGACCCATCTGGACCCCGCGCATCAGGCCCGCCTGCTGGCGTGGGCGCGCGGCGAGGCCGACGCCGGGCGCAGCGTGGCGCTGACGCTGCACGACCCCAACTGGGCGGCCTGCCACTGCGACCGCCTGCTGTTTCTATTCGGCGACGGACGCTGGCAACTCGGCAGCCCGGCCGATCTGCTCATCCCGGCGTCGCTCGAGGCCCTGTACGGCCCCGGCACGGCCGCGCTGTGGCGGCAGGGCGGGCGGGGCGACCCTGTATAATCGCGGCTTGGTCTTCTCGTCCCCGCCGCAGCGCATTCCATGATCCGTCGTCTCATCAACAAAGTCTTCGGCCGCAAGTCGCGCGCCACCGCCAACGGTGCCCAAATCCTGGCGCCCGCCGCCCACGGCATCCGCCTCGACCAGCTCGACGAGTGCGCGCTGAGAACCTGCGAGACGCTGGCGCAGGCCGGATTCAAGGGCTACGTGGTCGGCGGCGCGGTGCGCGACCTGCTGCTGGGCAAGACCCCAAAGGATTTCGACGTCGCCACCGACGCCACCCCGGAAGAAGTGCGGCGGCTGTTCCGCCGCTCGCGCATCATCGGCCGCCGCTTCCAGATTGTCCATGTAATGTGCGGCCGCGTCACCATCGAGGTCACCACCTTCCGCTCCAACGGCCAGAAAGAGGCCGAGGACGATGAAGAGCGGCCGACCGACGAGCACGGCCGGCTCTTGTCCGACAACGTGTTCGGCAACATGGCGGACGACGCCGCGCGGCGCGACTTCACGATCAACGCGCTCTACTACGACCCGGTGCGCGAGGAAGTGCACGACTACTTCGGCGGCGTGGCCGACTGCAAGAAACGCGTGCTGCGCATGATCGGCGACCCCGAGACGCGCTTCCGCGAAGACCCGGTGCGCATGCTGCGCGCTGCGCGCTTCGCCGCCAAGCTCGACTTCCATATCGACCCCGACACCCGCCGTCCGGTTGCCACGCTGGCGCCGCTATTGGCCAACATTCCGCGCGCGCGCATCTTCGACGAGGCGCTGAAGCTGCTAATGTCCGGCCACGCGCTGCGCGGCGTGCACCAACTGCGTGCCGAGGGCCTGCACCACGGCATGCTGCCGCTCCTGGACACCATCCTCGACGACCCCACCGGCGAACGCTTCATCACCGCCGCGCTGAAAACCACTGACGCGCGCATCGCGCAGGACAAGCCGGCCTCGCCGGCCTTCCTGTTCGGCACGCTGCTGTGGCCGCAGGTGCTGCAGCGCTGGCGCGCGCTCGAAGCCGCCGGCGAAAAACCGCAGCCCGCCCTGTTCATGGCGATGGACGAGGTGCTCGACGCGCAGCGCGGCCAGCTCGCGATTCCGCGCCGCTACGACGGCATGATCAAGGAAATCTGGGCGCTGCAGCCGCGCTTCGAGCAGCGCGGCGGACAGCGCCCGTATCGCCTGCTGGAACATCCGCGCTTCCGCGCCGCCTACGATTTTTTGCTGCTGCGCGCCGAATCCGGCGAAGTCGACGCCGAGCTCGGCGAGTGGTGGACGCGCTTCCAGGACGCCGACGACGACGAACGCGCCGCCATGCTGCAGGCCGACAGCGGCCCCAAACCGCGCCGCAAGCGCCGTCGCAAGAAGCCGGCCGCTGCCGCCGGCGAGGCGCCGTCGGCATGAACGTGATCGCCACCATCGGGCTGGGGGCCAACCTCAACGACCCGGCGGCGCAGGTGGAATATGCGCTGGCCGAGCTCGATCGCCTGCCCGCCACCCGGCTGATCGCACGCTCCAGCCTGTATGCATCGGCGCCGGTGGGCTACGTCGACCAGCCCGACTTCATCAACGCGGTGGCGCAGGTGGAAACCGGCCTCGCGCCGCGCGCGCTGCTGGTGGCGCTGCTCGACATCGAGCACCGCCACGGCCGCGAGCGCAGCTTTCGCAATGCGCCGCGCACGCTCGACCTCGACCTGCTGCTGTACGGCAGCGCGCATTTCCACGAGGAAGGCTTGACGCTGCCGCATCCGCGCATGACCGAGCGCAGCTTTGTGCTGCTGCCGCTGCTTGAAATCGCGCCCGACGCGACCATCCCCGGCCGCGGCCTCGCGGCCGACTGGCTCGCCGGCTGCGCCGACCAAAGCGTGTCCGCACTGCCGCCCCCTGCCGCCGCCGTCAACGCATGAGTCTGGACCGTTATCGCTACATCGTCGTCGAGGGCCCGATCGGCGCCGGCAAGACCAGCCTCACCTACAAGCTGGCCGAACGGCTCGATGCGGACACCCTGCTGGAAAACGCCGGCGACAACCCCTTTCTGCCGCGCTTCTACCAGGAGCCGAAACGCTACGCGCTGCCGACGCAGCTGCATTTCCTGTTCGACCGCACGCGCCAGCTGCGCGACCTGGCGCAGGGCGACCTGTTCCGCGCCGGCACGGTATCGGATTTCCTGATCGACAAGGACATGCTGTTCGCGCGGCTGAACCTGGACGACGACGAGTTCGAGCTGTACCAGAAGGTCTACGCCGACCTGGCGCCGCAGGCGCCGACCCCCGACCTGGTCATCTACCTGCAGGCGCCGATCGACGCGCTGCGCGAGCGCGTCCACCGCCGCGGCGTGGAGTTCGAGCGCGGCATGGACGCCGACTACCTGCAGCGCCTGGCCAACAGCTACAGCGAGTTTTTCCACCGCTACGAGGCGGCGCCGCTGCTCATCGTCAACACTGCCAACCTCAACTTCGCGCAGAGCGAAGACGACTTCGAGCTGCTGCTGGAACGCGTGGACAAGATGCGCGGCCCGCGCGAATTCTTCAACCGGGGAGCCTGACATGGGCATCACCCTGACCACCCTCAAAACCCTGCGCGAGCGCGGCGAGAAGATCGCCGTGCTCACCTGCTACGACGCCAGCTTTGCGCGCGTGCTCGATGGCGCCGGCGTCGAGGTGCTGCTGGTCGGCGATTCGCTCGGCATGGTGGTGCAGGGTCACACCTCCACGCTGCCGGTGAAGCTGGCCGAAATGAGCTACCACACGCGCTGCGTGGCGGCCGGCACCGAGCATGCCTTCATCGTCGCCGATCTGCCCTTCGGCAGCTACCAGCCTTCGCCCGAGCGTGCGTTTGCCGCCGCCGCGCGGCTGATGGCAGCGGGCGCGCACATGGTCAAGCTGGAAGGCGGCGCGGTCATGATCGATACGGTCGCCTTTCTGACCCAGCGCGGCATTCCAGTATGCGCGCACATCGGTCTGTTGCCGCAGTCGGTCAACCAGCTCGGCGGCTACCGGGTGCAGGGGCGAGAGGACGCCGCCGCGGCGCAACTGATCGCCGACGCGCGCGCGCTGGAAACCGCCGGCGCCGGGCTGATCGTGCTCGAGATGGTACCGGCCGCGCTGGCGAAAGCAGTCACCGACGCGCTGACGATTCCGACCATCGGCATCGGCGCCGGCATCGACTGCTCCGGCCAGGTGCTGGTGCTGTACGACATGCTGGGCGTGTATCCGCGCGCGCCGAAATTCTCGAAGAACTTCCTGGCCGGCACCGACGGCATCGAGGCCGCCGTGCGCGCCTACGTCGCCGCGGTCAAGGGCGGCAGCTTCCCGGCCGCCGAACACGCGTTCTGATGCAGGTCGTCCATACCGCCGCCGCGCTGCGCGCCGCGCTCGCCGGGCAAACCGGCACCGCATTCGTGCCCACCATGGGCAACCTGCATGCCGGCCACGTCTCACTGGTCGAACTCGCCAAACAACATGGCCAGCCGGTGGTCGCCAGCATCTTCGTCAACCCGCTGCAATTTGGCGCCGGCGAGGATTTCGAGCGCTATCCGCGCACACTGGATGCCGACTGCGACATGCTCGCCGCCGCCGGCTGCGACCTGGTGTTCGCGCCCGACGTCGCCGAGCTGTATCCGGTGGCGCAGGCCTTCACCGTGCAGCCGCCCGAATCGCTGGCCAACGACCTGTGCGGCGCGTTTCGCCCGGGCCACTTCGCCGGCGTCGCCACCGTGGTGCTGAAGCTCTTCAACCTGGTGCAGCCGCGCGTGGCGGTGTTCGGCAAAAAGGATTTTCAGCAGCTGCACGTGATCCGCGCGCTGGTCGAGCAGTTCAACCTGCCGGTTGAAATCGTCGCGGGCGACACGCTGCGCGATGCCGACGGCCTGGCGATGAGCTCGCGCAATGGCTATCTCTCGGGCGCCGAGCGCATCCAGGCGACCCAGTTGGTCCGCGCGCTCGCCGACGTCAAAGCGGCAGTCGGCGGAGGCGCGCACGACGCCGAGGCGCTGTGCGCCAGCGCCGCCCGCCACCTGAAAATGGCCGGCTGGCGCGTCGACTATATTGCGTTGCGCGACGCCGACACCCTGCAGGCGCCCACGCCGGCAAGCCGCCACCTGGTGGTGCTGGGCGCCGCCTGGCTGGGATCGACCCGGCTGATCGACAACCTCGACTTCACCCGCCCCGCCCCGGCCTGACTTTCCGGCCCCACGGCGCAGATTACCGGCACCGCCTCGACACCATGAGCCGCTACACACGCCTCCTCGCGGTCCTGCTGTTTCTGCTCCTGCTGCTGGCGGTCTTCGAGCTGTCCGGCCTGCGGAGTCAGTTCAATCTGGCCTACCTGCACCAGGTCCTGGTCGACCATCCTGTCACCGGGCTGGCCGTTTTCATCCTGATCTTCACGCTGGGCAACCTGGTGCAGATACCGGGGTGGATTTTCCTGGCGGCGGCGGTGCTCGCGCTGGGCAAGACGTGGGGCGGACTGGCCACCTATGTCGCGGCCATCGTCTCGTGCACCGTCACCTACTTTTCCATCCGGTTTGTCGGCGGCGACGCGCTGCGCACGCTCAAGGGTCCGCTCGCCACGCGGTTGCTGAAACAGCTCGACGCCCATCCGATCCGCAGCATCGTGCTGCTGAGAATGCTGTTCCAGACCGTTCCGGCGCTCAACTACACCCTCGCCCTGTCCGGCGTCCGCTATCGCGACTACCTCATCGGCACGCTGCTCGGCCTGCCCCTGCCGATCGCGGCCTACTGCCTGTTGTTCGACTATCTCGACGTCCAGCTGCGCCCCCACCGTTAGTCCGGCCCGGCCCTACTGGATCAGGGGCGCGTTTTGGTATAATGGCCGTCCATTTTTTGCGAGGGCACCGTCATGCAAAGAACGATGCTCAAGTCCAAGCTGCACCGGGCGACCGTCACGCATTCCGAGCTGCATTACGAAGGCTCGTGCGCCATCGACGAAACCCTGCTGGACGCGGCCAACATCCACGAATACGAGCAGATCCAGATCTACAACGTCACCAATGGCGAGCGTTTCACCACGTACGCCATTCGCGCCGCGCGCGACTCCGGCATCATTTCGGTGAACGGCGCCGCCGCGCACAAGGCGAATCCGGGCGACCTCGTCATCATCGCCACCTACGCGGTGTACAACGAGATCGAACTGGCGCGCTACGAACCGGAACTGGTCTATGTGGACGCCGACAACCGCATCATGGACACGCGCCACGCCATTCCGGTGCAGGCGGCGTAAGACGGATTCAACTGATAAAAAGGGCCGGGGAAACCCGGCCTCTTTCATTGGCGTTCCGACTCGCGTTTATCGGCTTTTCGATAGCCGGGGCGCTGATGGCTGCTCCGGCCAGGAAGAGACAGTCGAGGCGTGTTGGTTGAAAGTCTGTTAAGAAGCAGACAGCCGCCATTTACATTTATAAGTGGATGCCATCTGGTTCAGACCACCCCTGAAGCTATACTGGTTTAATCAAGGTATAAGGCTGTACTATCGCGCTGACAAGGCAGGGGAAAATGGCTAGTGCAGAACAACTGAAGGCTCTTTTGAAATCCCACATCGAGGGAGATGAGGGGCGTTTCTTCTCTATTGCTATGCAAGTCGCAGCTCACGAGGCCAAACTGGGGCATGGCAAGCTGGCGGAAGAACTCCGTGACATGATTGACTCAGCCAAGAGTCATAGCCAAACAGCGGGGTCCACCGGCAATTTAGTCCCCCTGAACAAGCCACGGGGCGAGCTAGCCGGCCTTCTTTCAGTGTCCTACCCTAAAACACGTCTCGCAGACATGATTCTTGACGAGAGCGTGTCCGAGAAACTCAAGCGCACGATCAAAGAACAGCGCCTTTTTTCCAAGCTACAAGAGCATGGTTTATCTCCCCGGCGGAAACTCCTCCTCGTCGGCCAGCCGGGCACTGGAAAAACCATGACCGCTTCGGTATTGGCTGCGGAATTGGGAATACCGCTCTTTCTGGTCCGTCTAGATAGTTTAATCACGAAGTTCATGGGTGAAACCGCCTCCAAGCTACGTCAGGTTTTTGATGCCGTCGGTAATGTGCGTGGAGTCTATTTTTTCGACGAGTTCGATGCTATTGGCTCAC